>CAKZYI010000244.1 GCA_937884735.1 uncultured Pleurocapsa sp. | reverse complement strand
CTGTGCCATCGGTTTGCTGTAGCTGTATGGTGACGTTTTGAAGATTGTTATCTCCCCCATCATCATTATCAGTGTCAACTTTGACGTTACCGCTAATACTAGCCTGCTGTTCATCGATAAAATTATTGCCTGTGAGATTTTCTCCTGTGGCAATAGTGAGGTTAATCGTGCTGTCATTAATTCCTTGGGTATCACTAACATCGCTGTAGCTACCATCAAGATTAATTTGAACGACATTATATTCACCAGGAGTAACATCATTAAAGATATAGTTCCCGTCAATATCAGTAGTTACAGTACGGGCGACTGTGCCATCGGTTTGCTGTAGCTGTATGGTGACGTTTTGAAGATTGTTATCTCCCCCATCATCATTATCAGTGTCAACTTTGACGTTACCGCTAATACTAGCCTGCTGTTCATCGACAAAGTTGTTACCAGCAGAGTTAGTTTCTGGGGCTAAAACAACTTGAATAGTACTATCATCGATCGCTCCTTCAGTATCGCTAACATCGGTATAAGTACCATTACGATTGGTTTGAACAATATTATATGTGCCAGCCAGAACATCATTAAAGATGTAATCACCATCGACATCAGTAGTTACAGTGTCAACAACTGTGCCATCAAGTTCTTGTAACTGTATCGTAATATTCTCTAAGCCATCGTCTCCTCCATCATCATTATCAAGGTCGACAGCAACATTACCACTAATAGTTCCAGGTAAAATAATTGTACTGGTGGCAACATTACTGTCATAATCGCCATCATTAACCGTTACATTGATAACGCGATCGCTTAAATTGGGGTCTGATTCGGTATTGTTGAACTTAATAGCTTCAATTATCTCTTCATATCCAGCCAGAAGTGCCGAGCCTGTCAAGGTAATGACAATTTCCCCATTACTACTTACCCCAGAATAGTTAATATCATTCCCGCCAGCAGTAGTAAATGTCCCCCCAGTCAAGACATCTGTACCATCAACTAGTAATTGATCCCCAGTTAAGGCATTGGTTAAAGTAATATTGGCAGATTCAATATTGGTATCCGATAGATCTGTAACCAAACTATCAATATCTGCGATCGCAACTCCTCCGCTGCCTCTTAGAAGAATATTGGTGAAGTCTTTGCTACCAGAATCGCTACCATTGAGATCCACTACAGGAGGGGTATTCATCTGAATAAAAGTTTGAGCAGTATTGCTACTGTACAAACCATCATTAATCGTGACCTCGACTACCCGATCTGTAAGGTCGGTTAAATTAGTATTGTTATATTCAATTTGAGCAATTGCCGTTTGATAATCAGCAATAGGGGCATCCCCCGTCAAAGTTATCGTACCGTTGGCTTCGTCATAGGTGCTGGCAACAATTCCCCCAGGCAAAGTCCCATTAATGGATAGACTTTCCACCGTATCCCCATCAAGACGGTTAGTGAGAGTGATAGTTGCTGTCTGCATATTGGCACTATCATCGTCGGTAATAACCGTATCTCCAGGATCGCTGATGGGTACGGGGGGTTGACCGTCAGTAAAGACTGTCTGATAATCGTTATTAATCGATGGTGGTACGGCTACGCAAATAGTGCTGATAGCAATGTCACTGTCAAATTCTCCATCATTAACGGTTATTTCAATAGTACGCTTACTACCATCACTAGGATCGGTATTGTTGTATTCGATTAGTTGGAAGGCATTTTGATAGTCTTCAATCGAAGCATTACCAGTTAGAGTGATAATTCCTGTAGCAGAATCGTAGCTACTGGCTACAACTCCCCCTGGTAAAGAGCCATTAACCGACAAACTTTCAATTCCATCTCCATCAGGACGATTGGTTAATTTAATGCTGGCACTAGCGATATTAGTATCGGTGCTATCGGTAATAGTGACATCACCACCAACAATTACTACAGGATTGCCAATAACAAAGCTGGCTTGGTAATCATTGCCTGTAACAGTGCTGCTATCATCTAAATCGAGGTCTATATTGGGTGGGCTGTTGGAAAATTCTCCATCGCGATAATCTAGATCGGCAGTCAAAGGCGTACCAGTAGCAGCATCACCATCTTCATCAGGTAGAGTGCCGTTTAGGGGAGTATCAATGGCATCGTTAACATCGAAACCATCATTAATAATCGAACTTTCTTTAGTTTCAAAGGTATCGTTTAAGCCGTCGCCATCGGTATCAGAACTTAATACAGTCGAAACATGTCCCGCTTCGTCAATATCTAAAGTGCCGTCATTATCCGAATCAGTGTCAAGATAATCGGGGGTAGCATCGGCTGGATTGTCTGAATTAACAGGGGTCAAACCTTCCTGCGCGCCGAAGTCATAATTATCATCTAAACCATCATTATTGAGATCGGTAATTCTTGCGGCAATGCCACTGGGGGCAATGTAGCCTGTTGTGGTTTGTGCCTCAATGTTATCGGGAATGCCATCATTATCTGCATCAATATCGAGGGAATTAATCAAACCGTCAGCATCGCCATCAGCTTGAGAGTCTTCTATGGTGTCGATGATGCCATCATTATCATCATCTATGTCATCAGCATCAGCTATACCATCAGCATCCGTATCCCATTTGATGGTGCTAATGGCAGTATTACTAGTATTGGTGCTACTATCGACAATTTCTACTTCAATAGTACGATCGCTTCTATTAGGTAGAGATTCGGCATTATTAAACTCAATGACTGCGATCGCAGTTTGATAATTTGCTCTACTGTCAGTACCAACTAGGGAGATAGTAATATCTGTACCATTATCAGCCACAATGTAGTCAATCGAAGTACCAGCAATAGTTCCTGTATCTCCATCATTGACGGTGATACCATCAATTAAAAAGCCATCTCCTGCTTGGGGATTGGTCAGCTTGACTGTGCTAGAAACCATATCGGTACTGTCTGCATCAGTAACAGTTGGATCGGCGATCGCAACTCCACCACTTCCTTGAGCAAAAATAGTACTATACTCTTCTCCAGCAGCGTTGCTATCTAAGTCGATGGCGGGGGGATCGTTTTCTTCAACCAAAAAATTGTTGCCCGTACTTACATCATTAGCAGTGCTAATAAAGTCGATGTCCCCAAAAATAGAGAATCCTTGTTCGTCGTCGTCCGAACCCGTATTGATGCCTTCTCGTTCGTTCCAATACAGTACATAAATATCTTTGACATTAGTCAAGGTGCTATACGTCGCCCTTCCCGCAGCATCAACAGGACTTAATCCAACTGTTCCTGTCGCACTGTTGTTGGAGTTACGATAAGCATTGACAGGAAAAGGAGTAGTAATATTGGTAAATTCACTATCAATATTGCCAGTGTTGACCAAATCAGCAGCATAGGTTTCCAAATCCGTCCCTAAAAAGTCTGCCGAGGGAGAAGAAAAGTTACCAAACTGGTCGCGAAAAATTACGGCAGTAGCATCATGATAGTCATCGCTACTTGCACCATTATCATGGTCTAGATCTAGGTCACTCAGGGCAAAATTATAGATATTAATTGGTTCGCTTGCTGAGAATTTGAAGATCAAATAGTTATTTAGGTTAACATCATCGGGAGTTTGATTGTCAACGGTAGGTGAACCATTCGTAAAGGCGTTGCCGTCTGCTGCATCGGAGTCTTGAAGAAAAAATGTTACTCCATCTTGTTCAATAGTTCGTGTAAATGCTGCTGTACCAGTATTAGATATTTCTAAATTTAACGTCACACCATCGACTACTGTGCTGGTAGGATTAGAAGGACTAGCACCTGCGGTTAAAGTAGCAATATCGAGAGTGGATGTAGTGGTGTTGGCAGAAACATTGACTGCAACCGAGTTGCTATCGCCACCATCACTGTCAGTTACGTCATTAAAACCGCTGGGAGTCTCTTTTTCAATGACATAATCTCCTGCGGGTTTGTTGGTAAAGGTATAAAATCCATCTGCACTGGTGGTAGTAGTATCAATTTCCGCCCCATCTGGAGTACCATCGCCATTAATATCGTTATATAACTTGACCGTAACCCCTGATATAGAAGTGTCTCCAGGGGTTTCAATAGTATCGCTTTCTGGGTTATTGGTGTCGTTAATGACAGAACCCTGAATATCATAAAATTCGGGGGTATAGTCAATATCCAATAAAGCACGATTAAATGCTCCGTTGTCAGCACCAGGTTTAGTATCTTCAACGGTGAGAGTCCATGTGCCGTTGATATCTTTACCTGCAAATGCCGTCAATAAGGAATTAGATGGAGCAACAGTGCGATCGTAATATTGTGAAGCAACAGTATCATTAGTATTGTCATCTAGTACCCCGCCTCCATCTTCCAACAAAATATCGTAGTTATCATTATTATCACTACTGCTAGCAACAGCAATAACCGATGTACCATCAGGAGCAGTTAAGGTTACTCGAATATCTCCTCTGTAACCATGAGTCGCATTAAAGCCGAGAGAAAGGTTGTTGAGAGTTCCTTCTTGGGTAACTTCAAAAGTTCTGGTAAAGGTAGAGGGGCTAGAGCCAAAGGATTGGGAAGAGTTATCTTCGTAGACTACCTGAGCAAAGGTACTTTGATAGTTTTCAACAATTGTTTCAGAGAAAGGAAGCTCTTTAGATATTTTGGGCGAAAAGACATCTAGTTCCCAATTACCACCTTTAGCCGCATTTCCTACAGGAGTAGAAGAAGCAGAAATATTGGCATGAGTTAGCATGAAGAGCTTGAGAATAAATTCTTCCCCCACATCTTGGGCACCTACATTGCAACCATAGAGAAGAAGAGAAGAAGCTTGTGAGATTAAAAAAGAAGAAGCAAACCACGATCGCAAGTTACTTCTGTAGCGATCTATCGTGTCTAAACTAAGTTGACTATTACCAAGATATAGGCAACCAGGAGAACCATGAGAAACAATGTGTACTAATGAGAAATTGCCCTTTTGATTTAATACTTCAGTAATTTGCTCGATGCCATTGCGATCGCGATCGAGAATAACTTTTTCTATCCCTGGTAATACGCCTTGAGCCAGAAATTGATAATCTTCTACTTGAGAATCAATAAAGACAATTTGTTTGGTAGATGCAAGAGTTTGGTTAAAAACAGCAGCATTGTTAGTCATAAATTTCTGGTTGCTAATAGATTTCATAGTTGATTGAGATAGAAATAAAAGCTATAAAAACGACGAATAGACAGATGGAAAATGCCCAAAAAACATTTTTTAGGCAAGAATTAATATAATTTTCTAGGCAAAGATTATTTAATGGTTGTCAAACAAAGAAGGTTTTATAGCGATTCTCAATTTACGAGGTATGGCTAATGGCTAATTAAGATGTACCTCACAGATCTAAGAATTGCTATATTGAGTTTTTTTTGAATTCAACATGCAAAAATCGATACAAAAAAATAATTTATAATCCAAATTTGATTAGGATCACATCACCTTTCTTTTCTATAAGTTAATAGTTTTTGATAGTTACGACATCCGTAAAAACTCATCTTAAAAAGACAAAAAAAATAAATGTAATTAGCCTTACAGTACTTCTACTATTTTTAATTCAAACTAAATAAAAAAAGCAAAGAACCGTGATAGAAACAGTTCTTTGCTATATTGCCAAACTTGAATGAGCCAAACCGAAGTATTTAGTTTATAGGATAAACATTAGGCAATGTAAAATGAATTACATTAATACAATCAAACATTTATCTATCAGTTATTACACTAAATAAAACTACTGTCGTTACCATCTAGATCGATAAAAGGTGGTGCATCTAAATCAATAGTGGTCGTGGCAATATTACTATCATGAATACCATCATTAACTATTACATCAACTAAGCGATCGCTTGTTTTAATCCCAATAGCGTTGGTATATTCAATTTGGGCGATCGCAATTTGATAATTAGCAATACTGGCATTACCACTCAGTTCGATTGTTCCTGTTGTCTCATCATAGACAGTAGCCGTGATTCCTGTGGGTAATGTACCGTTAACCACCAAACTTTCGGCTCCATCGCCGTCAGGACGGGTTTTAAGATGGATTAACGCCCTTTGCAGGTTAATATCGTCCGAATCTTCAATTAAGACATCATCGGCAATAGAAACGGGACTGCCAGGGGTATAGTAAATAGTATTGAAGTCATTACCCGTCAGCAGGTTGTCGCCATCCAAATCTAGGTTTGGTGCATTGGTATCGCGATAGTCCAAATCGGCTGTTAAAGGTATGCCGTTGCTGGCATCTCCATCACCGTCAGGCAAAATACTATTGAGAGGAGAATCGATCGCATCATTTACATCAAAACCATCGTTGACTGTAGAACTATTGTTAGTTTCAAAGGTATCGTTTAAACCATCGCGATCGCTATCAGAGCCTAAAACAGTTGCGCCATGTCCCGCTTCGTTGAGATCGTTAATACCATCATTATCTGCATCAGCATCGAGATAATCAGGAATACTATCAGCATCGCTCAAAATGCTATCTGTATCCACGGGAGTCAAACCAACTCCCGTATGATTGTTATTGAAGATAACCCCCGCATCATAACGGTCGTCTAAACCATCATTGTTGGTATCTCTAATATCTGCTCCAATACCGCTAGGAGCGATATAGTTTAAGGTAGTTTGGGCTTCAATATTATCGGGAATGCCATCATCATCGGCATCAATATCGAGGGAGTTGATAATACCATCAGTATCCCCCTCTGCTTGAGCATCTTCTACTGTGTCGATGATGCCATCGTTATCATCATCAATGTCGATCGCATCGGCTACCCCGTCTCCATCAGTATCCCATTGAATCGTAGTAGTGGCACTGTTGCTAATATTAGTATCATCATCAATCAGCCTGACTTCAATATTGCGATCGCTTCTGTTGGGGTTAGATTCGCTATTGTTAAATCCAACCGCCGCGATTGCTGTTTCATAATCTTCTAGGGTAGCAGTATTGACTAAAGCAATAGTAATATCTGTACCGTTATCGGTTACGGTGTAGTCAATCGACGTACCAGGAATAGTCCCCGTATCTCCATCGCTGACAGCAGTGCCACCAATTAAAAATTCATCGCCTGTTTGGGGATTGGTTAATATGATTGTTCCAGAGGTTAGCTCGCTGCTGTCTAGGTCGGTAATAGAAGCATTGGGATTGGCGATCGCAATTTCCCCATTATTGGGAACAAAGACAGTACCATAATTTTGACCAGCAGCAATACCGTTAAGATCGACGATGGGATTAAATTGGTCGTCGCGATAATCTAGATCGGAGACTAAAGGCGTGCTAGTTGCTGCATCGAGATCCGTATCTGGCAGGATACCGTTAAAGGGAGCATCAATAGCATCATTGACATCAAAACCGTCGTTAACAGAGCCATTTTCAAAGGTGTCGTTTAAACCATCGCGATCGCTATCAGAACCCAATACAGTGGAACTATGACCCGCTTCATTGATATCAGGAATTCCATCGTTGTCGGTATCAGTATCGAGATAATCGGCAGTGCTATCGGCTGGATTGTCTGAGTTAACAGGAGTTAAACCTTCTTGTGACCCAAAGTCGTAATTATCATCTAAACCATCATTATTGAGATCGGTAATCCCTGCTGCAATGCCACTGGGAGCAATATAGCCTGGGGTAGTTTGAGCCTCGATATTATCGGGAATACCATCGTTATCTGCATCAATATCGAGGGAATTAACAATACCATCGCCATCGCCATCAGCCTGGGCATCTTCTATTGTGTCGATGATGCCATCGTTATCATCATCAATGTCGTCTACATCAGGGATAGTATCTCCATCGGTGTCCCATTTAATTGTGCTAGTAGCAACATTACTAAGATTAGTACCATCATCCAAAACTACCTCAACAGTGCGATCGCTTCTATTAGGAATAGATGCCGCATTATTAAACTCAATGGCTGCGATCGCAGCTTGATATTCGGCTGCTGTACCAACACCTGTCAAAACTAGATTAGTGTCTGTAGAATTAACTGTGTCTACTGTAATACTTCCAGGTAGAGAACCAGAATCTATATTAAGAATATCTCCCGTTTGACCATTAGTCAGGCTGATAGTTGCAGAGATAATGTTATCCAAATCATCGGTAACGCTAACGCTAGAATCTGCGATCGCAACTCCACCACTATTTTGATC
Source organism: uncultured Pleurocapsa sp. (assembly GCA_937884735.1). Classification (GTDB taxonomy): domain Bacteria; phylum Cyanobacteriota; class Cyanobacteriia; order Cyanobacteriales; family Xenococcaceae; genus Waterburya. The sequence goes on along the minus strand of CAKZYI010000244.1, from coordinate 1,891 downwards.
GAAGACAGTACTATAATCCTCTCCCGCAGCAGCACCATTGAGGTCTAATATAGAGGGTAGGTTCTCAGACTCTAGAAAATCTTGATTCCCTACATCACTATTAGTAATAGCGACCAAGATAAGATCTTGTTGGTTGCCATCCGCATCGGTCACGCTGTCGTAGTGAGGGGGTTGAGTTTCAACTACCACATAATCATCGGCTAGTAAGTCGGTAAACTCATAGAAGCCCGCACCATCAGTAACATCAGTAGCGATCGCATTTCCTATTGCTTCGCCATTACCATTATCGGCAAAAAGTTCTACCGTAACTCCAGAAATGGGAGTATCCCCAGGATTATCAATGACATCAAGATTGGGGTTATTGGTATCGTCGAGGACTGTTCCTGATAGCTTATAAACAGGGACAAAACCAAAGTCCAAAGTCATGTCACCATTGGCATCATCTGCGCCATTGTCTAAGCTACCGCCCTGAGCAGTTTCGCTAGCAGTTGGTTCGTTACCCGCACTTAGATTGATAATGGGCGAGGTAACTTCCAATCTGATGTCAGCTTGACTACCGTTATCATCTCCCTCAACTCGATTATCTGTAGTTTCGGTAGTTTGGGACGATAGGGGAGTGCCTTCTAGTGCGCCATTGGTAACAAAGTTACTGTTAGGAATTTTAACCTGATAGTTGCCAGGAATTAATCCAGTGAAAATATAGTTGCCATTAGCGTTAGTGGTTATTCCCCCAAGAGCGTCGTCTCCTGTATTTAACTCTCCATCAGCCCCCACGGGAATTTCGTTTCCTGCGTCGTCAAAAAGTTGAACCGTGACACCAGAGAGTCCATTTTCCCCATTGCCTGTTTGTTGAACGCCATCATTATTAATGTCTTTGAAGACTGTCGAACCAATGCTGTAGCTATTGACAGGAATACTATTATTACCCTGGATTTGATAATTGTCGATCGCACCACCAACACCATCAGTATGATCTCTTTCCTCATCGGGAGGTATGGAGCCAGTGGGGTTGGAAGTCGTTCCAGAGCCAGGTAAACTGCTGTAGGTGACATCAACAGTATTGTTAGCAATGTCTTTTGGATCAAGAGTCGCCGCTAAATCAGCAGTATAGGTGACTGTTATGGTTTCGCCCGTAGCCACAGATGCCAAGGTTTCATCAACTTTCGTCGAATCAGAAGTACTGGTTAAGGAACTTAAAGAACCATCCGAAGCAACATTAACATTTCTAATATTTACCTATGTGGAGGTTGCAGGATTAGCTAATAGCCATACTTCATAGGCAGTAGAATTACCAGTATTGGTATAGGTAACAGTAAAGTTAACCGTGTCCCCTGCATCAGCCCGTTGGATATCGGTTTGTATGTCTACAGTATTAATTGCTGGTTCAACCAGATTGATACTGACAACATTGGAATTGAGATCAGTGTTGGTAGCGGTGACATTAAATTGATTGTCTAAAGTGCCTGGATCTTGGTTACTAGCAACATTTTCGACAATCGCATTAAACTCGATAACAACAAATTCACTATTGAGATCGTTATCTGTGTTGGTTAAATTGCCAAGACTGAAAATTGGATTTTCTCCAGCAGCAAAATTATTGTCGGGATTTTCTTCCGCAATTGCGCCAGGGGGTAAATCAAAGTCGGGGGTGACTGATGGGTTGGAACTAGCTAAATTGGGACTGGCACCAGGATCGCCATCTGTAATGGTACTAGAAACTAGACCACCTTCAGAAATCAGAGCAATTTTAGTCGAACTATCATCCAAATAGCGCAAACCACTAGGTAAAAGATCGGCAATTTGCAAGTTATCTGTATTCCCTTCAGGAATCTGTACTACTAAACGATAACGAGCAATTTCACCAATAGTTAGGTTGTTACCTGCTGTGTCC
>CAKZYI010000243.1 GCA_937884735.1 uncultured Pleurocapsa sp. | reverse complement strand
CGGGGCCCTGTCCGCGGTGGCCGCCACCAAGTCCCCCATCACCTTCATCGGCACTGGTGTTAGCAACAGCAACTGGGACGGAGTAAAGGATTACCAGCTATTGGATTTGCCTCCCGATCGACTAGAGTATGTACCCGATCTGCCAATCAATCAAGATTGCCAAACCTACTCTTTCCACTATGCACCTTACTATAGCAATGCTTATCGGCAGAGAGCAGTTATACTCGCTAATTGGGTAGCACAAACTAATGCTACCGCCGTAGTTGTCGATGTTTCAGCAGAAATAACCCAATATTTGCGTTTTTTGGGCGTGCCTGTAATTGCAGTGCGTCAGCATGGCGATCGCTCTGATTATCCCCATATAGCTGGCTACGATGCAGCCTATAGGACTCTTGCTCCTTATCCCGAGATTTTGGAATGCGGCGATATACCTAGCTGGATTAGGGAAAAAACAATTTATTGTCCTGGTTTTTCTCGCTATTCGGAGCGAGTCCTAAGTAAAGCAGATGCCAGAGCGCAGCTAAATATTTCATCTCAACAGCAGGTAGCAGTAGTCTTAAATGGCAAAGGAGGTGCCAAACATTCTTTGTCTACTGTTGTTCAGGCTGCATTATCCACACCACAATGGCTATGGCTAATTGTGGGACAAACAGATCGAGATTGTCAAATAGTTCCTGATAATGTTTCTGTAACGGGATGGTGTGAAGATACTTATCCTTATCTTAAAGCAGCAGATCTGGCGATCGCTTCTGGGGGACATAACACAGTGATGGAAATCGGTACTGCTAGAATTCCTTTTCTTTGCATACCAGAGTCTAGACCTTTTAAAGAGCAGCAGATTAAAGCACAAAAGCTACAAAATTTAGGTTTGTGTGAGGTGCGCCAAGCTTTTCCAACTAAAGATTCTTTGGAGTTTGTTTTTAGCAGATTACAGGAAATAGATGTTGGCAGGTGGGATGAAATCATGGCGGCGGATGGTGCGCTACAGGCAGCAGAGACTATTTATTCTGAAATTGCTCTATTAGCTAGTTATTTGGAAAAAAGCGACCTGAAGCAACAAGCTATCGCACAAAGATGATTCTTCCACTAATGATTATTTCCTGATATTTCGCACCGCCTCTATTTGTCAAGATTGGGGACTAGGGATTGGGTGGCTTAACCAAACGATGTTGGTTATTGTTGTTTTAAACAGGCTTCAATTTCTGTGCGGCTGGGATATTTGATAATTTTGAGTCTATTATCCTGTAATTGAATATATCCTTTGTCAGCAAACTGTTCGAGCCACTTGCTCATTGGAAGAACATTCCATTTCTTGTAAAATACCTCGGCATTATTAACAATCTCCTCAAGATGATTGAGTGGTGGACTGTAAGAAGGATGAAATTGATGATACGCCAAAGCACTCACTTTGTATAAAAGAAGATTGTGCTGGCGGGCTGTAAAAGAAAAATCGGTGTCTTCTCCACCATAACCAGAATAAGATTCATCAAAACCACCCAAATTATCAAAGGTTTTTTTTCTAATACCAAAACACAATGACCAAAATAATTGGTAGGGATGTGATATTTTATTGCGATTTATAACTTGTTTTCCCTGCAATTTGTGTAGTGCAGACTGTTGTTGCAAAGAATTATAAGTCCATTGTTTTTGCTGCCAACCAGATTCTAAATAACGAATTGAGCCTTGATATAAAGCATCTTCTCGATCTAAATGATAGTTAAATAGAGCGATAGCGTCTTGATTGGCGATACAGTCTATATCCAAAAAAACTAGCTTTTCTCCTGTGGCAAGCTCGGCAGATTTGTTTCTTGCTGCTGCTAAGGGAAGAAAATTATTATTTGTATTAATAGCTGCGGTTTTAATTGAAAAAGGCACAGCAGGCAGTTGTGGTAATTCATCATTCATAGTCACGATAACCAATTCGTTGAATGAAGTAGTAGAAGCTCTCAATCCTGCAATTAAATTCATTAAATGGGATTGTCTGTTAGCGTAAATTGTACATACAGAAATATTCGCCATTTGAGAAATGATTATCGGTACTAGTATTTTATCTATAGCAAGTAAGGCTTGAGCAGTATATATAGCGATTTTCACATACACGAGGTGCAGTCTGATGCTCTAGTTTTGGCTAGTGACTAATAGCTAATTAAGATGTATCTCACAGGTCTAAGAATTGCTATATTATATTTAATTTTACTATTAATAAGAAAATCATAAATAGTCTATTGTTTTTCTCAGTTAATTGTTTTATCAGTCTGATGAAATCTGTGTATAAATCTCAAGTTTATAATTAACTACGCCTACCTAGTTAATCAATGTTAACTGAGGCTATATAATTATTTTTTAGATATCTGATCGTCAATTATTTTGGTCAAAACACAAATTATTTCCCAAGCAGAAGATACTATTAAAAAGTCGACAATTTTACCGAGCCAAACAGGCGATCTGTAAATTGCTTGTGCGTTGTAATGTAGGAAAATTTTGGTAAAAATCACGCTAATAGCAAAAACCAAATAAACTTTATAAAATTTGCTTTTAAATATATATATAAGAGAAAATCGTCTAACTTTTCTAAAAATGCCAAATAGTTTTTTAAGTAGCTCAAGCGTAATATCAATCTTGGCTTTATGTTTAGCACGCTGAACTCTTATAATATTTGTTAGATTATCTTGATTTATTAGAACAACAATCAAAATTAAAATAATTATAAATAAGGTTATTTCAATTAGCGTCATAAAAATATTTTAGTAAACGCATAGTTAGATTTTTTTTGATTAGAGAACCGCAAATATGTTCTAAAAGATTCTCAAAGAATATGCGCGAAGCAGATATTTTATACTTCAATATAGCCGCTTCGTAATCAATAGAAATTTTTAAATTAAACCCCGTCTATGTTGAAAACTGTAGTTTCGTACCGAGCGCGAGGTTTGAATAAAAAAATAAAGAGTTACCTATTACTACATGCGGCAATTCGAATCGCCTTTGTTACTCATTACTCATTACTCATTACTCATTACTTATTACTTAACTTCTCGGTACTTGTGTCAGGCAGCTAGGTAAGGATGTTTGATCATCTTCCTCTACGTAAATCATAAATTGCTTTTTCAGCAATCCAATTAGGGGAACGATGGCTATTATTTTTGTAGATGCCCATTAAGAGTCTATTGGCAGTTTTTGGATCGTTAACCAAGCGAAGTAACTGGCGGCGCAATTTGGGGCTAACACGGTCTATTAAAGCTTTATTAGATTGAGTATCAAGAATTTTCAATCTAGATTTTGCACCTCCACGAGATTGCGATATTTTCCAAAATAGAGTGCCTGTACCAACTAAGCTAGCTAAAAAAGCAATTTTAATTAAACGATCTTTTGATTCTTTGGTAGAAAGATTTAGTGTTATTTGATTAGCTTTTTGTAAAACAGTATTATTGCTTACTGCTTGGGAATCTGCTGGTATAGCGATCGCAAATGACCTCCAGAAAACTGTAATAAAAATAGTAATAATAAAACTATAAATAGAGATGCTTTTATTCATAAAATGGGTATCTTTTTAATATACTTGTCAATAAACAATGTAATCTAAATGGTTATTGTAAACAGATATTTAAATGTTTGACGATTGCTATTATATATAAAAAATCTTTAATTCATAACCAAATAAATACTAGTATCTCATTATCAAAGTAATATTTGGATTTTATCAATTAGTTGACTATTTGTTTATTGAATGCGGCATAAATAATCAAGTAATAAAATAAATTTTTCCAAAAATATCAAATGAAAGTAAAAAAGGGTTTGCTATTTATACTAATGAGTTTCTCTTCTTTCTTGGTGGTAATTATTTATATGCGTAATACTAACCTGGGCAACTCCTTTTTTAACTTGTTTGTTAATATTCCTCACTACGACAAAATTGGTCATTTTACCTTAATGGGCATTTTAGCTTTTCTGGCGGTCATTAGTATCACTCCACTACTTCCTTATTCCACTTCAAAGTCTAGTTTATTAGTTTTAGTTGGCGTTTTATTTTTGATTGCGATCGAGGAGTGTTCTCAAATTTTTGTCGTTACCAGAACTTTTTCTTTAGCTGATTTTTTTTGCGACTTTCTAGGGGTAACTAATTTTGGTCTAATGGGATATTCTTTGGTAGCAAAAGGGCAACAAACTAAAAAGTTAGTCAGGATGTAATATTAAGCATAATTGATGATGATATCCTAAATATAGGATAAAAGTAAAATCGAATAGCGAATAGCCATAAAGCTTTTTAAAGATAGACTAAAAAATTAGTAATACTTTAAGCATATTGATTAATTATGCTCTTATTCTTGATCGCAACTAGGCATATTTTATTTAATTGACAAAATAATGTCTCAATACAACAATCTAATCAATAATATTCGCAGTCTATTGGGAGCTATAGAGATTGATAAAGCATCCTCTATTTACCAAGATAGTTTGACAATCTGTAGCTTTTTAGAAAATCCTACATATCGTATTGCTGTTTTTGCTCCCTTCAATCATGGCAAGTCTACTTTACTCAATGCTTTATTGGGAAGCAAAGCATTACCAATAGATTTGATCCCTACAACTGGAGCAGCAATATGTGTCAGTTATGGTGAAAAATTGCGAGCAGAAATTAAATTAAAAGATGGCACGCAAATTAAAGAAGAAGGAATCAAAATTTTAAAACAATATGCCGTTTTGGATGACGATCGCACAATGAAAGATAACGTAGAAGAAGTGACCGTCTTCTGCAATCATTCTTGGCTAAAAACGGGTATTGAATTTCTCGATCTTCCAGGGACTAACGATCGCGAAGCACAAAATGATTTGGTAAAAGATAAGTTATTAAGTGCAGACTTAATTATTCATGTTTTAGATGCTCGTAAATTAATGACTCTTGAAGAAAGAGAACATTTAAAAGATTGGTTACAAAATAGGGGGATTACGACGGTTATTTTTGTAGTTAATTTCCTCAATTTATTAACACCAGAAGAACAACAAGAGGTTAAAAACCGTCTTTATTTTGTAGCCGAAAGCTTTCGCTCTAGTTTGCCAACGGGCATTAGTAATATTTATTGTGTTGATGCTTTACCCGCATTGAGAGCAAGATTAAAAGGAAATCAAGCAGATGCTAAAACCACAGGAATTGTCGGCTTAGAATCTGCATTACAAGCTATAGTAAGTTTAGAGCAGCCAATACAAAATAAGCTAGCTCGTGTAATAAAATTCTCTCAAGAGTTATTGAGTCAGGCTACAGCTAAAAAGCAGGAAATTGAATCAAATATAATAATAAGTCAAAAGAAAGAAAACGACCAAATTAAAATAAAAAAGAAAGCAGAAAAGTTAATTCAACAAAGCTTTGCCCGCAGTATTTCGGATTTTCGGGGATGGCTTTATTTTCCTAAACTTTTAGCTAATTATCAACCTTCTTTAGCGATCGCACTACAGCAAACCAGATTTAATGAATGGCTAGAGTCTGAGTTTAAACCAGAAGTATTTAGACAGCAGCAAGTAATTAATAAATGGGTCAATCAAGGCAGTAATTTTTTTCAACATAAAAATCCTCGGCTATTAATCCTCAATTTTCCTGCTTCTCCTACAATTGAAATTCCAGCCTATGATTCAGTAGAACAAACAGATAGTAATTCTAAGTATAAGTCTTATATCCCCCAGGAATTAAATTTTCTACTACAAAAAAAAGCTGGTGCAGTAGTGTTAGGTGGAGCAAATTATTTAATTAATAAAATAGCTACAAAATCTCAATCAACAGATAATAACTCTGGCAATAAAAATACTAGAATATCTGCCCAAATTTATGTGGATGCAGCAGAAAAATATCTCAAGAAGTTTAGTATTAAAGTGAATGCAGAAATTGATGAATACGAAAAACAAGCTCATCAATACACTACTTATATTCTTTCAATAAAAAATCATCAAGCTACTAAAAATAACTATCAATTGCAACTGCTAAACAACTTAGCTGATAATCTAGAAAATGAAATAAATAGATTAAGTAAAAGCTAATAATCAGAAAATTATATCTTTTAATTTGATCAATACGCTTAATGTGAATTAGCTTCGTCGAAAGGCTCTTAGCCATTAGCTTTTAAATCATTTATAGGTAGGCTAGATAAGCTTCCGCGATCACCTAATTCCTCAGTTTATAGACGTTCTATCCGATAGTTTTAATTTACATCAGACGTTCAATATAAAAACAGAAATGCCTGCAAAACAAAAAAATAAGCATTAAAGATCTTTTCTAAAACCGTCTCCTTGTTTAAGTCTTTCAATAGGTTTTGGAGGCTTATCTTCCAACTCCTTATCTATGGGAGCTTCATTTTCCAATTCCGAAGCAGGCTGACTCATCGTAAAATATAGACCAATTCCGACTGTACTTACCAACAAAAAAGCGATCGCACACCAAAGAAAATTTAAGTTTTTAGATTTATCTGGAGACTGCTTTGCAGATTTAGAGTTTATTACCGTAGCATTAATATCATGATGATTTTTGGTGGCGGTATGGGAAAAATCATCGCGATTAACAACAGATGTAACACTAGGTAACTCCACAAATTTGGCTGGCTCAGAAATTGAGGTACTGGCAATAGATGGAGACACAGAAGATTGAACCTCAGTCAAAGACTGCACTTTTGTAGCCACATTCGGCAACTTATCCAAAGCTTGTAAAACATCTTTGGCTGACTGATAACGATCTTTGAAATGGTAGCGTGTCATACTAGTTAATATTGCCGATAACTCCTGACTTACATTTCCCAAAGACTCCCACATAACTTCACTTTCATCGTCTTCAGGCAGATCGAGGGGTGCAATTCCCGTAAGAGCTTGAATCGCAATCATTCCCAAAGCATAAATATCACTGGTAGGGCGGGCTTTGCCCCTAGCTTGTTCTGTAGGCATATAGCCTTGGGTACCCACCGCAACAGTCAACTGGCCAATGTTAGTTTGCTGCCCTTTAAGCACCTCTTTTACCGAACCAAAATCCACTAAAACCAATTTATCATCAGATTCGCGACGAATAATATTGTCAGGCTTAATGTCGCGATGAATTACTCGTTGCTCGTGTACAAATTGTAAAACATTTAAACCATCCTGCAAAAATGCGATCGCTTTAGACTCTCGCCAAACCCCATCTCCACTCAATTCTTTGGTAAGAGTTGCACCTTTAATATACTGCTGTACTAAATATAACGTTTCTTCTTCCTCAAAATATGCTAAAAGCGTAGGTATTTGACGATGATGACCCAAATTATGCAAAGTCGAGGCTTCAGTCTTAAACAAACGTCTAGCTATAGCCAAAAACTGAGGGTCGCTACGACTAGGATATAGCTGTTTGACCAAGCAAGTATCCCTTCCTGGTAACTGGGTATCTTCAGCTAAATAAGTTCTGCCAAATCCTCCTTCTGCCAGGTACTCAATAATCTTATAACGAGAGCCTAAAATCTTTCCCTTCACGACTGGGGTTTGGTGATAATTAAAACACACTTAATATTTTAATATTAAGTAAGCAGTTTCAGCGCAATAGAATATTAATATATCGAGTAAATTAATATCCGATGTTCCAATTGTGTAATTAAAACGGCACAATAAGAACAGTAAGTCTTCGCACTTGACACAATAGGTCTGCTCGCAAGGCGATTAAATTAGAGGTAAGTTAGATTGGACGAATCATATCAAGAATATATTAACCGAGTAGCGAGGTTAACTTTGCCTACTGCTAGATCAATGCAACTACAAACTATACAGCACTCTCCTAAGAAAGTTGCAGGGCAACCAGTCTCTTTTCCTGGCTATAGTGTTATTACACCCCCCACTCAAGAAGATACTGACAATCAGGAGTTTTATCAGCAGATAGAAACTATACAAAAGCAACTATCCCAACAGTTAGAAACAGATTTTTTCATTCCTCTACCTTCGGCAAGTTTCCACTTCACATTGGCTGACTTAATTTGGGATGAGAGTTATCGTCAAGTAGTTTCCGCCAATAGCGACTTTGAGCGCGCTTTGCAAGCAGAAATTGCGGCTAGTTTCCAACAGTATCAAGAATCCATCTCCAACGATAAACCCCTAACCTGGCAGCTATGGGGAGTTATGACCAGACCAAGGGCAATTATGGCTTGTTTAGTGCCAAAAGACCAAGAAAGTTATCAATCAGTTATCCAATTGCGTCGTTTCCTATATCAAAATGCAGGTTTAATTGGTTTGGGCATAGAGCAACAGTACGATTTTACAGCCCATATCACTTTAGGCTATTTTGATAAAATTCCCCCCAGCCTAAATAGAGATCGCCTTTGCATTGTCATGTCCCAAATAAACGATCGCCTTTTAGAAAGCGAATTGCCCGTATTTACCGTAAAAGAGGCTCAGTTACGCAAATTTGACAATATGATCGATTATCATCGTCAACCAGATTGGGCAACGGTCAAATTCGGAGTGTAGCAAAGAATATTTGTCAGCTAAATATTCTTTCAATAAATATGACTAATCCTTTGAATCATCCCATTGTCGAACAAAGTTTTGCCATCATAGATTGTGAAGTAGGAAAACACAAACTAAATGCTCAAGAATATGTGATCGCCAGACGGGTAATTCCTGCTACCGCTGCCTATGAATATCTCAACCTGCTACGTTTTAACCACAATGCGATCGATGCGGGAATAAAAGCTATTAAATCAGGTGTACCTATCGTCACTGATGTAACCATGGTCAAACAAGGAATTCGTAGTTTAGTAGCCAAAACTTTTAATAATCCAGTAATTGCTGCGATCGACTTTGCCAAAACAGCCGATCCTGGAAAAACCCGTACTGAAACAGGCTTACTCAAGTGCTATTCCCAATATCCCACCGCAATCTATGTAATTGGAAATGCACCCACAGCACTTTTAGCTTTGTGCGTAGAAGTTTCTAAGTCTAAAACTATGCCAGGGTTGGTCATAGGCGTGCCTGTGGGCTTTGTTTCAGTCAGGGAATCAAAACAAGCTCTAACTCAACTAAACATTCCTCAAATAATCATTGAAGGCAGAAAAGGAGGCTCTCCCGCAGCAGCTTCTATTCTCAATGCTTTATTGATTTTGGCATCAGCCAAAAATTAAATCTCTTCAATATATTCTGGTTGATTTAAGATTTTGTTGTTATCCTAAATTCTGCTTTAACCAGTAATTTGAGCGTATGATATCTAACCAACAGCCCAATTCTCAGATTCCTAATTGTGCCTGGAAACGTTCCATCGGGAAAGGATGGGAAAAACCATATACCGTACGCTATGCCAGCAATTTGGATGATGGGCCTTGGCATGGTATGCCTTTAGGAGGTATGGGTGCAGGGTGTATTGGTAGATCGACTAAAGGAGATTTTAATCTTTGGCATTTGGATGGAGGAGAACATATTTTCAAGTCTCTTCCCGCCTGTCAGTTTAGTATTTTTGAACATAGCTCAGATTCAACTCAGGCTTATGCTTTGGCTACAGAAGCACCAAAAGATAACTCCTTGTCTCGTTGGTCATGGTATCCCCCAGAAAAGGGTACCTATAGTGCCTTGTATCCCCGCAGTTGGTATGAATATGAAGGGGTATTTGCCACGAAGATAAGCTGCGAACAATCTTCGCCAATCTGGGCAGAAAGTTATCAAGAAGCAAGCTATCCTATAGTTAACTTCAACTGGAAGGTACACAACCCAACAGATAAGCCTATCACCCTTAGCATTATGCTAACTTGGCAGAATATTGTCGGTTGGTTTACCAATGCCATCAAATCCCCTATAGTACAGGTGCGGGATGATGGTAGCCCAGAATATGAATATCAGCCCAAGTGGCGCGACAGCACGGGTAATTATAACGAATGGATACAGGATCATTTTAGAGTCGGCTGTATTCTCAACCGAGTCCAACCCCACGAAGAAGTACAAGAAGGAGATGGACAAATTGCGATCGCTACTATTGCTTCTCCCAGCGTAGAAGTATTCAATAAGAGTCGCAGGAATCCCAATGGGGATGGTGCTG
>CAKZYI010000242.1 GCA_937884735.1 uncultured Pleurocapsa sp. | reverse complement strand
GGAAAACGATCGCTTGGTGGAAGCAATACGTAATATTAAATTGAATTGTTGTTAATCAACTGCTTTTTGGGATTCAACAGCACTAGCTGCGATCTTGTCTACTAAATTTGGCACTAATAATTTTAACCAAAGACCCAATTTCCCTTTTAAAGTCATGACTAATTCCCTTTTGCGCTTTTTCATGGCACGGATAATTAACTCAGCGCATTTGTCCGTTGGCATAGCTTTTTTATTTTCATCATGTAAATTTGCTGCGATCGCTTTTCCCTTTGCACCAAGGACATGTTGACGAATATTTGTTGCTACAAAACCAGGGGAAACAACTAAAACATCTACTCCTGTGTTTTCTAATTCGATGCGTAAAGAATCAAAAAAACCCTGTATAGCATGTTTGCTAGCGGCATATCCACTACGAGTAGGAACACCAGTTTTGCCCGTTAAAGAGGATATAGCAACCAGTAAACCGCCAGATTTTTTCAAATGAGGTAAAGCGTAGTGAGTACAGTAAACAGAGCCAAGATAGTTGACCTGCATTATTCTTTCAAACAGGCTGAGATCTTCTACACAGTCAAATCTTGTCCACATGCTTATTCCCGCATTGTTGATTAAATAGTCAATTGTATTAAATGTCTCAATGCTAGCTTTTATTAACTTTTGACAAGCTTCTGGATTGGTTACATCCGTAGGAATGACGATTGCTTTACTTCCTATTTCAAGACATTTTTGAGCAACTATCTGCAAATTAGCTTCATTTCGCCCTGCCAAGACCAAATTAGCTCCTAACTGCCCCAGCTTAACCGCTAATGCTTCGCCAATGCCTCCAGAAGCTCCAGTAATGACAATAGTTTTGTTGATAAAGTTCATTCATTAATCCAAAATCAAATAACAAACAAATAATAAACATTGTGTTGCAAGCTACAAAAAACCACAATGCTTAATCCATAAGGATTAGGTAGACAAATTTTGCTCTCAACTCTTTAATCGTAAGCGATAAGATTAATAAAACTCCAAAACTTAATCAGCAGCTTAAACTCAAAGGATATTGTCCTCTCAAAGCTGTTTCTATCAAAGCGATCGCTTCCTAATAATTATGAACGAAGCCATTTATCCCAATTTCGGATTTGACTTTTTTTATGCCGATCCCAATCAAGACTCCGAAATAATCAAACACCTGGGTTTTATTCCTGGTTTAAAAGAGTTTTTGATGATTCGACAGGTACATGCTTTAGAACATGCTACTGTCTGGATGTTAAGCGATTTGACAGGATTGGGCAAAGCTAAATTGTCTACTAATAATATGTCTACAGATAATGAAACTATAGGCGGACTGTCTACAGACAAAGGATTTTATCTTTATGGCGATATAAACCCAATTAAATTAAAAAAAGCCGTAAACTCTGCTTTAGCTCGCCTGCAAAAAGGGGAATGGAATCTGGCACTTCATCCTCGTTGTGGTACTAACTCTTCCGTTGCTACCCTTCTTACCGCAGGAATGGCGGCAACAGCCCATCTGAGCTTGCCTAAAGAGCCAATTCATCAGTTTGTTGGTATGGGATTAGCAGCTTTAACCGCTAATTTTGTCGCTCCCGATATTGGCATTTATGTTCAGAAATACATTACTACTTCGATTCCTTTTAATTTGAAGCTAAAAAAAATTACCAAAATTATTGATCAATCTGGCGATCGCAGTTATTTTATCAAGCTAGATTGGGTTTAATCAGTAACTAATCACATGGGTAGCGGTGAAGGCTGGAGAGCTAATCATAGATTGTCGTGGTCCTGTAGGGACTTTTAGGACTGACTACTAAAATGGATGAAATTGTAATTGTTGAATATAACCCTGATTGGAAAATACATTTTCAATCAGAAGTTGAACGTTTGAAAAAAGCGTTAGATAATAATCTCATTACTCGTATTGAACATTTTGGTAGTACTGCAGTACCTGGTTTGACAGCGAAACCAATTATTGATTTGTTAGTCGGAGTCCAATCTCTAAGGCAAGCAAAAAATACCGCGATCGCCCCACTAAAATCACTGGGTTATGCCTATTGGGAAGACAACCCAGATCCCCAACGAATGTTTTTCGTCAAAGGATTACCGCCTAATAGTCCTCGGACCCATCATGTTCATATGGTTGAGCCAAATAGTGTTTTGTGGGAACGTTTGTTGTTTCGAGATTATCTGCGTAAACACCCAGATGAAGCAGCAAAATACACCGAGTTAAAATGCCAGCTAGCCCATCGTTTCACCAACGACAGAGAAGCATATACTCAAGGCAAAACTGAGTACATTCAATCAGTAATGAAAAAAGCCAGAAAAATTACTGATCCATAACTGATACAAGTATTGAAGTTGTTATAGGTTGTAAGTTATAGGTCACAGGTTTTAGATTCAAATTCCTGCATGTCCCAATGCT
>CAKZYI010000241.1 GCA_937884735.1 uncultured Pleurocapsa sp. | reverse complement strand
TGGGGCTAGGGGGGCAAATTTAACAATTTGAATGTACAAAAATAACTTTTCAGGTATCCTCTTAGAATTTTGGCAAAAAAAGCGATCGAGATTACGTTGAAACTCGGATTTAGTCCTAAAGTACCAGATTAATTTGGGAGTTTAGATCGAGGTAGCTACAGGCTTAGTTTCTTACTATTGAAGTAATCAATGAATTAGAAATTAGTGAGGGTTATCTCAAATGATTAATTGGAAAAGCTTAGTAATAGCAATTGCCTTGGTTACTTTACCTTTAGGTGCTTACGCAGTTCAATCTCATCAAGAAACAGGTAACGAATTAAATAGTATTCAGGAGTCAACTAACATGAGACATTTTGCTCAAAGAAACGAACATGGAAAAAGAGGTCGAGGACTTGATAAATTGATGCAGCAATTAGATCTTACTCCAGAACAGTCTCAGCAAATAGAAGCAATTCAAGAAGATTCTCGAGAAATAGCAGAAGATCTAAAAGAACAAATGCGATCGCAACGCGAAGAAATGAAATCTTTGATGGCTAGCGATGCAGATGCAGGAGAGTTACGCACCCAACATCAAGAAGCTCAATCATTACACCAGCAGGCAAGCAATAACCGCTTTGAAACCATGCTTAGTATACGAGAGGTCTTAACTCCCGAACAACGGGCAGAAATGGCAGAATTGGTGGAACAACATCGAGGAAAACGTTCAGATAAAAGGAACGAAGGATAAGGAGAAAGGAAAAAGGAAAATTGTTGTGTCAAAAGTTCAAATGTGAAACATTGCTTTAAACACAACAAAATCTAATTTTACTCAGTCTTGTCATGCCACATGTTGTATGGGAAAGCACAAAAGAAAAATAGTGTTATTCCTGCACTTATAGATTGCTTGATAGTATTGCCGACAATGCTTTTAAACGAATCTACTTGATCGTAGTTATAAAAAGCGATCGCAATTAATACCACGAATAAACTTATTGCGATCGCAATAAGCCAAGATTTGTGAAATGATAGTACTTACTGTTTATATCTGGCTTAATGTTCTTAAGATATAAAAAGCACAAAACAGCTAGTGAAGGTAAGCCGATAAATGTACTGCCATATTGGAATACTTTGTATCCAGGTAAATTAAAAATTGCTGTCTGCTAATTCAATAAAGGTATTAACTCTATTCCCCATTCTTCCTTATGAGTAAAAGCATCCCAAACCATATGGGTTATGCTGCCAATGATTAAAGCGATCGCAATAGTTAAAAGATCGATGAAATTATATCTAGGCTTCCTATTGCGGTAATCATTAATTCGATACCTGATCCACAATGGAAATCGGCTATTTGTGCCAAGTATTGAATTTTGACACAGATTATATTTATGGTTGTATATCAATTTTGTGTTTTGACTGTACAAAAATACTATTAATAGACGCAAAAATAATAGATAGGGTTGCCTAATTTAATCTATTAATGTGTCATATCTTTAGAATTGACATATTTTGACAGCGATCGCCATAAATATAATTAAAATATTCAGATAAAATAGAGATCGACGATAGAACCAAAAATAGTCAGAAATTGATGAACTATTGATTTTTAATTAGTGTTTCATTATTTTAAATTTGATACATCAACTATATTGAACAATATGCTTCACTGAAGTTGGTAAATCGTTTAAAAAATATTGTAGGAAAGAAGGTAATAGAGGAAGCTTTTGTAAAACTTCAGAATCAATAGGAAACCATTTAAATTTTAAGCAAATATCATTCTCTACACCCGTAAAAGATTTATCTTTGTCTAAGTAGTGCGACTGTGCTGAAAACTGCATTAAATAATAAAAAGCGATTTCGTGATATTGCTGGGAATTGTATTCAAAGAAATTCTCTACCAGCCATAGTAAACGAATAATCTCTATGTCGGTGTTTAATTCCTCTTTTAGCTCCCTTACCAGAGCTTCTTGACTAGTTTCACCTAATTCAACTCTACCCCCAGGAAAAGTCCAAAAATCATCTTTGTCTAAACGATGGAGTAAAACGTAGTTATCTGCGATCGCAATTCCAGCCACGCGGAAATTAAAACGTTGATTGTCTTTGGTAAAACTAATCATAAAGCTTTCTCCAAAAAGATAGCGTTACCGTAGTTTGGATCTAATTCATAACCAACAAAGCCAAACTTTGCATAGGATTTCCTTGCAGCTATATTCTTTTCCAATACTTCTAGGGTAATTTTGCAAGCATCTTTGTCTCTAGCGACTTTTTCTACCTCATTGCGTAAAAGCTGGCTTATTCCTTGTCTTCTGTATTGCTTAATCACAGCTAGATCGTGAATGTTAATTAGAGGCTTGCACTTGAAAGTAGAAAACAAAGTAAAGCAATTAACCAATCCTGCGTGTGCATTATCCACATAGCAAAGAATAGAAAAAGCAAAAGGAAGCTTGGCTAACTCTACAGTTAAGTTTTCTTTTGCATAACCACTTAACTCTGTACCACCACCTGCCGAATCGAGAGCATATTGGTTTAACAGGTACACAATATCCTCTGCGTGTTTTGAATTAGAGTAGTCAGCGACTATTAGATTGGCATTCATATTGTTTCCTTATTTTAACTGCCTGATGTGTCAGAATTAGATTTTTGAAACATTTCATAATAGGGAATATTCTTTTTCACTGCATAGTCAGTTTTGGAAGAATAAAAGTTGCCTTCCTTGTCATGAAAAGCCCAGGTAGTAGGAAATTGGGTAATTGCTCCTATTGTTAAAGGAACACCTGACTCTTTTAAAGCCTTGATACGCCGATGCAAAGTACTTCTAGATAAGCCAGTTTCTTCTATTAACTGGCGGTAAGTATATTTTTGACCGTCAATCAGCATATTGTTTGTGGTAAATGTGTCATAGTTTTGATTTTGACACAATATAAAGCTGATATCTACTCCATTTGAAGTTTTTTTATTATTGGTTTTTATTTTCCATAGGTGTGATCTCAATCGTATTAGCAGAAAAGAATATACCTAATAATTAAGTTCGCAATTGAAGTATTTGGGCAGTAATTATGAGTGTTAATTGGGAAGAAATAATTTGGGCAGGAATAGAGAAGCTCGAATTAACACATTCTTGTCAGTCAGAGAAGTTGAAGCAATCTGCACAGGATTATTATCAGCAAGGCAAAGCTTTTAAAAATTCAGGTGATATAGCAAGTGCGATCGTAAATTTTACTCAAGCGATTGAGTTAGCTCCAGACAATGTTAATGCCTATTTTGGACGGGGTGCTTCTTATTCTTATCTGGGCAAATATCAAAATTCTATTGATGACTTCTCTAGACTTGTTGAGTTTCATCCTACGGCTGCTAATTATTACAACCGTGGTGTGATTTATTATTTAATGAAAAAATACAAAAAAGCGATCGCAAATTTTACTCAAGCAATAAGCCTAAAACCCAATTTTGTCGCCTCATACCTCAGCATAGCTAATGCCTACTACGAGCTAGATAATTGCAAGCTTGCTCATAACAACTATAAAAAAGCGAAGCATATCAATTATCAACTATACTCTCATGATGAAATTGGCTTATTCGCTCAGTGAATAGCAGCTATAAATCAAGAAGATGTCACCAAAGGAATTAAATATCTTCAACAAGCAGCTTTAATTTGTTGTCAAGTAAACAATTTTGCTCTGAATATTAAAATTAATTCAATAATTATCGAAAACAATCAGCTATGATCTGAATTTTTTGCGTCATTAATTTAAATTTGACACAACAAACCTAGTAAACATATACTAAAAAAGTCTATTTTCCTTACTCCTCGTTCCTTAAAAATGCCTCTACCCCGTATAAAAGTAGCCAAAGATAAAGCAGAATTAGTCCAAAAATTGTTGGATACAAAAGGATCTACGGGTGCATTTCAAACTTATGCAGATATCGTTGCTTTTGCTGCCAGCTTGGGTGCAAAATACCAGAAAAAAGTCCCACTAACTGAAATTTCTCAAAGTGAACCCGCACCAATTAGTTTAGAGGTTTTTATTTCCCGTGGATACGATTATCTAATTAAATTGATTGCAATAGCAGATACCCAAGATATCAAGATTTTGTCAACAGAAGGTGGAATCTCAGAAATCAACAGAGTTCAAATTTTTGAAGAGTACGCCAACGGTGGTTTAGAAAAACTAGGTAATGAATTGCGTGGTGCGGTTGATTATACCGAAAGACTAGTTTAGATTCTCAATGAAGAGAGATTTGCATCTCAAACCGAAGATGAAGAATTCGATCTCAGTCGATTTTTGTGAAAAGAGCCAAAAGAGCTAGTTATTATTTGTATCATTAATTTATTTTTGACACAAAAAATAGTGCTTTATTTTACAAAACAAAAGGAAAAAACTTCTAATTCCTTGTGAAAATAACAATCAAAAAGGCTCGATTAATCAGCGTTAAACACAGATTGATTTACTAAAACAAGCTGCTCCAAAACTAAAATGGAGGGCAACGCCATTAATTCTTCAAAAGACTATGAATATTTTTTCCCAGTAAAAATTTCATTAGAACTACTGGATAGACAGCACAGATAGTTCTAAAACTTAATTGCGATCACTATAATTAAATCGATATCCAAAAGCAAAAGTATAGGTTGAGAAACTATATCTAAACCAAACCCAGCTTAAAACAACTCTTCATCACAAACGGTTAACTCTTCTGTCTCTAGAAAACGCTGTTCTAACTCCACATGAATTCCCAAAGCGTCTTCTTCCATTAAGTCTTCAATATAGCCAGCCTGTAATGCTTTAGCTTCAAGGGGACTGTCAAAAGGACCAAAATAATAAACGCATTTTGGTACTTTGGTACTTATTTTAAGCCAGTAAGGAACTGCTTCTTTTCTTTTTAGACCAATTAAGTTAAGTAATTTTGTGGCTAACGACATAGTAAGCTGTAGTGCTTGAATATAGTTAAAGATATTCTGATTTAAGATTTAAAAAAAATAATGAAATTGAATATAAATTTGTGTTGTTTAGATTAAATCATCAATAGGCAAAAAGAGTGAAAGATACTATTGTAAATACATTTATCAAACTTGGCGACGATTCATACATAGCAAATTTTCTTTGACCAACTAGTATTGTGTATCTTAGCGGAATTGTATAAGACTAGAATGAGATTTTCCTGACATGACAATCCAAAAATCAAATAATTAAATGACATCAAATAAATTATCTTTGTTACAGCAAGCAGCAAGTTTAAAAAAAGAGCAAATTAATCTACCAGATTCAGCACAATTGCAAGAAGCTTTACTCAGCGTAGAAAAATCCGCTAAAAAAGAAAAAAAACATTACAATTTTTCAGACTTAGTGGGGTGCTGGAATTTGCGCTTCATTACTGGAACAAAAAAATCTAGAAAAAAAGCAGGTATTGTTTTAGGTGTAGGAAGATATATACCTCAATTTATTAAGATCCAAATTACCTACGAAAAGGACTCTATCTCTGTTGACACTGGTAGGGTTACAAACTCTGTTCGAATTGCTTTTCTCAATTTATCTTTAAGTGGCCCTGTAAAATTCTTATCTCAGAAAAATATTTTGGCTTTTGACTTTACTAGCCTGACGGCAAAAATATTTGGCTGGAAAATTTATGATGGCTACATTAGTAATGGCGAAGTCAGAGATAAGGAGTTTTATCAAAAAAAGTTATCCGAACAAGCATTTTTCAGCTATTTTTTAATTGAAGAAAATGCGTCGCGAAGCCATGCAGTCAGGCTTATCGCAGCAAGGGGAAAAGGAGGAGGGCTTGCTCTTTGGGGGAAGAATTTAAAAAACGAGGAATAGTTTGCTTATTTTATGGTCTATTCCTCCTTGAAGCTAGTACTTAGGGAGTTAAAACAAGGGTTTTAGCATCTAGTTGTTCTAACGTGCCAATATTTTCTAGGCTAATTTCTTTGCATGTTCTTTTAATCAAGCCACACAAAGCTTTACCTGGCCCTACTTCAGTTATATTGGTAATATTTAACGCAGAAAATTGCAGCATAATTTCTCGCCAGCACACTGAACCCGTCATTTGGGCGGCAAGTCTTCGTTTTAACTCTTGTTGGTCTACTGTAGGAGTGGGTTCGACATTTGATAAAACCGCAACTTGAGCATCATTGAAGTTAATTTTATCTAGCACAGTCATAAACTGAGAGCTAGCAGTCTCCATTAAAGGAGAATGAAATGCGCCCCCTACGTTGAGCATCATAACTCGTTTGACTTTTACCTGGCGGACTACTTCTTCTACAGCTTTAGGAGTACCAGAAATAACAACTTGTCCTTTACTGTTATCGTTAGCCAAGACTACATCAGGAGTCTTTGCCAAAACTGCATCTAATTCTTCGCGGTCAAATTTCATTAGTGCAGCCATTTTTCCTCCAGCAGCACTATCCATTAATTCGGCACGTTTTTTAACCAAACGCAGCCCCGATTCGAAATCAAAAACTCCTGCTGCATATAGGGCGACATATTCACCCAGACTATGACCAGCTACTAGCTCAGGTAAATCCGTCCGCTCCCTCAGCAAATCCACCAAAATTGATTCAATAACATATAGAGAAGGTTGAGTATATAGAGTACGAGCCAAGGTTATTTCATCCCCTTGGCAAATATCTAATACAGACCAACCCAGTACTTTTTCCGCAGCCTCAAATCTTGCTTTTGCAGCGGGAATATTTTGTAAATCTACTCCCATTCCTACGACTTGAGAACCTTGTCCTGGTATTACCCATGCTGTTTTTGTCATTGATGTAGAATTATATTCTTCTGTGTACAATAAGTTGCTTATACTATAAAAAAGGTGTTTAGTTGATATTTTAAGATTTTTATAATAAGCAGCTAACACCCAATTGTCTCATTATTTAGACAAAATTGTGGATAAATTAACATTAATCTAGCTATATAGTCAATCAACAGTTCTACTATTGACTTTGGTAATTTGAGATTCTAAGATTCGATTGAGCCAACCCTTCAAATATTTGCGATTGGCAAGCTGCTCATCGGGATCTGATGTATCTAGTGAGTGAGGTGCTAATCCTTGAACAGCGGCAGTAGTTACACAAAACATAGATCTTTGGAAGCTTTCACAAATCTGAATTTTTAGATCGCCTTCTCCTCGGATGCTTTTTTCTTGATAAAGCTTACGTAAATAATTTGGCAGGAAATGACGCATATCCTGCATCAGCAAAGTAGGGGGAATTCCTGCCCCACCAATAGGCAAAGGATCGGCATACAATGCTCCATAGTTAAACATTCCTAGGTCATAGGGAATTTCATATGCCTGGGCATTATAGGATACTGTCCCCGTAAACGGAGTTCCCCTAAAAAATATGGCTTCTACATAAGGAACAGCCGTATCAGCCAAAAATGTTAACCCTGCTGATTCGGGAATAATCTCAAACTGCTTATCTCCTATCTTGGGAACATAAACGATTGGTCTGGTGGCATCGGCGACCAATCCATCCAAAATAAACTTTACAACGTCAGGAATAGACTTAACTTCGCCGCGGTTATAACTATCCGATAAGTTAATAAAAATATCACTCATGACCCGCCAAAACTGTCCTAAGCCGCTGTAGTAAGCCATTTGGCGCATTTGTTCGGGCAGGAAATCTGGGAATATTTTGTGTAGCCCCAACATTAAGGGATTGTACTTGCAATAAACCTTAATCAGCTTTTCCGTTTCCGCTGCAAATTCGGGAGTATCTAAATAGGCATCTAAACCACCACCACCATGCCAGAACATTGATTTCATGCAGTATTCAGCATATTCATAATTAAGGCGATCGTGCCAGATAAATTTAGTAATCTTGCTACTATTTATTTCCCCGTTGAAGTATTTAAAAAAAGGAAATAATTTAAGAAATTGAGTATTGGCGATGTAGCACAGGTTAATTGAATAGGCATCTAAAACTACACCATAGCTTTCAAGAATACCTACAACCTCTACCAGGTTTTGAAGAGAATCATCAAGTAAAGCATCTCCTTGTTCTAATCTAGCAATATATTCATCTACTAAGGTGGATTTTGAGCGTTTTACAGAAGTACCAACCATTTATTTAATTACTGATTACTGATTACTGTTTACTGTTTACTGATTACTGATTACTGATTACTAACCGCCAGTTAAAAGAGCGATGGCTGCTATTTCACTCCAATGAGTCACCCAATCTGGTTTGATTCCAAATGCCACAATCAAGATCAGGAGCACAAAAGCTGTAACGCGTTCTTTCAACTGTACGGGGGGATGCTGAGTCAAACTTTCTGTGAGACTACCAAAAAATACTTTGTTAATGACTAGTAAGAAATAAACGGCAGTTAATCCAGTACCCACCAAGCACATCAAAGTGGGAATGGGAAAAATAGGAAAACTGCCCCTAAATACCAGAAATTCCGAAATAAAACCTACCATTCCAGGTAATCCAGAGCTAGCCATTACTCCTAATATCATCAAGCCACCAGTAACAGGTAGC
>CAKZYI010000240.1 GCA_937884735.1 uncultured Pleurocapsa sp. | reverse complement strand
ATGGGATAAAACAGTCCAGATTTATCAAAAATTAATTAAATTAAATCCTCAAAATATTAAAGTTTATTTACTTTTAGGAGAAATCTTAATCATACAAGAAAACTGGCAAGAAGCCATTAATGTTTATTTAGCAATCATTACAGTTAATCCCAATCATTTTCAAGCAAATATTGAATTAGCAAGCTGCTATCGCCAGCTAAAACAATGGAATGAAGCAGTTCAAGTCTATCAAAAGCTACTAGAATTAAACTCTCAAAATTCAAGAGTCCATTTACTATTAGGTCAAGTTTTTGCCGAACAAGAAAACTGGCAAAACACGATCGCCAATTGCCAAGAAGCACTCAATCTCAATCATCCCAACCTGTTTGGAGTTTATAAACTTATGGGAGATGCTTTAAGGGAAATTAATCAAATCCAGCAGGCGATCGCGGCATACGAAAAAGCGATCGCCATTCGTCCCAATTCCATAATTGAAAAAAGCCTTCAAAAACTAAAACAATAGTTTATTTACCATTAGTTATTAACTGATGTTACGCAATAATTAATCTGTTAAGGCTGGGTAACGGTTAAAGGGTAAGGGGTAAAGGGTTTATCAATCTTTTTTTCATACCTTATTTAAACTATTGTTTTTTCATGATCTTGCGTAACGTCATTTATTAAGCAGGTTTAGAGAAAACCAAAAAATGTTGTTCTGGCAAAAACTCTTTGGTAGTTTGCCATTTCAATCCTACTGCTTTGAGTTCCTTCTTAACCTGTTTTTGAGTCATTTTGTGCAGAGGCTTAATCATAATCATGGGGTTTTCCTTGCGGTACTCCAACAAAACCACCCTTCCTCCTGGTTTAAGAGCTGCAAAAATGCCCTCCATCATTTCTCTGGGATAGGCAAACTCATGATAGGCATCTACCATAAAGGCGAGGTCGATACTTTCTTCAGGCAAATTGGGAGCATCTTCTTGCCCCAGAATCGTCTCTACATTAGTAATATTATTTTCCTCTTTCAAAAAAGCGATCGCATCCAACATTTCTGGCTGAATATCTACCGCATATACCTTCCCTTCAGGAACTTTTTGCGCTATGCGAAAGCTAAAATAACCGCTTCCCGCACCAATATCAGCTACTATATCACTAGGCTTCAATTCTAGCTGTTCTACTGTCTGATCTGGTTGCTCCTCAATCTCTCGGCTAGGACGCTCCAACCACATCATAGCTTGATGACCCATCACCCCCGCAATCTCCCGACTCATATAGTATTTGCCAATGCCATCGGGATTATGAATGGCTTTTGTGCGGTAATAAGACTTGGCATTTTCTTGCGCTAGAGCAATAGGAGCATAGGTGAAGTTCGTTAGCAAAAATGCGATCGCCATTACAAAAATAGTCAGACTGACTAGATATTTGCGGTTAATTTTCATATTTATTTTGAATTTCAATCTGAAAGCAGAGGTTTTTTGTGATTAAGATTGCGTATCATTAACTATAGTTATAAAACTTTAATAAAATACATGATTGCCAACTCCTTTGAATTCAAAGGCTTTAAAAAATTTATTCAAGAAAAAATATTATTCGGTAACGAACCAACTCCTGAGTTATTCGGTATTCTTACAGTTTATTTTGTACAGGGGATTTTGGGACTAGCTCGTTTGGCAGTTAGTTTTTTCCTCAAAGACGACTTGGGCTTAACCCCTGCTCAAGTTGCAGCACTAACAGGTATATCCTCCCTACCTTGGATTATTAAACCATTATTTGGCTTTATGTCTGATGGTTTGCCTATTTTTGGCTATCGCCGTCGACCATATCTCATCCTATCAGGATTCTTAGGAACTATATCCTGGTTAGCTTTAGCAACATTAGTTCATAGTGCTTGGGCAGCAACCTTTGTAATTCTACTGACTTCACTTTCAGTTGCTATTAGTGATGTGATCGTTGACTCTTTAATTGTAGAAAGAGCCAGAGAAGAGTCCCTTTCTCAGTCAGGATCTCTACAATCTCTATCTTGGGGGTGTTCTGCTTTAGGAGGATTAATCACAGCCTATTTTAGCGGTTTACTTTTACAACATTTGAGCAGCAATCAAGTATTTGAAATTACTGCAACCTTTCCTTTAATTGTTTCTGCGGTTGCATGGTTAATTGCAGAAGAAAAAATCAACTCAGACAACTCAGAATCAAAAATATCTCCCGTAAAAGGACAGATACAGCAACTATGGAGTGCAGTTAAGCAAAAGCAAGTTTGGTTACCCATTGCCTTCCTATTTGTATGGCAAGCTACCCCTACTGCTGACTCAGCCTTCTTTTTCTTTAGCACCAATGAATTAGGATTTGAACCTGAGTTTTTAGGTAGAGTACGCTTAGTTACTAGCTTTGCTTCTCTAATCGGTATCTTCTTATTCCAACGCTATCTCAAAACTGTTCCCTTCAGAACAATATTAGGCTGGAGAACAGTGATTGCAGCAGAATAAGGCATGACTCCACTGATATTAGTACCCCATACAAAACAATCATTAGGTATCGACGATCGCTGGTTTAGTTTGGGGGATAGCTTAATCTTAACTGTTGTAGGACAAATTACCTGGATGCCTGTATTAGTATTATCGGCTCGTCTATGTCCCAAAGGAGTTGAAGCAACATTATTTGCACTATTGATGTCTATTTGGAACTTATCAGGGTTGTTATCCCATGAATTAGGTGCGTTGCTAACTTCTTGGCTAGGGGTAACAGAAAGCAACTTCGATAAACTGTGGTTGCTGGTAATTATCACTAACCTTTCTACTTTATTACCCCTACCATTTCTAGGCTGGCTACCTTCAGGAGATCCTGGCGAGAACAATAGTAACGAACTTGCTCCTGGCGAAGCTCCCGTTCATAGTTCGGGGGGACTGATCGAATCGGGAATTACCCCAAATTTAGTCCCTGAATTTGCCGTAAACACACCCACCAACAAAAGTCAAGATTAATCAAACATAAAACCATATAAATAGTATATTTCAATGCTTAGATGTTAGAAAATTCTAGTTTTATTTACCGATGACATCATTGTAGAAGCCAGTTAAATTGTATTTAATGTAATCTAAAACACAGTATATTTCATATTGTCAACAAGATAAATACATTTTTCAATTATCAATTCAAACTGGATTTAATCTGATGAAAATATCCAATATTTATAGTTTGGCATTCGGGACAGTGTTATTAGCAGTAGTCCCAAATCCCGCTATGGGATTTACCTTGGACTTGTTTAAAGATACTGAGGATA
>CAKZYI010000239.1 GCA_937884735.1 uncultured Pleurocapsa sp. | reverse complement strand
AACTGTCGTCAGATGGGTAAATCGAGTTTGCGGGTTCGCACCAAAAGCCTTTTAGAAGCTCAAGGATATGCTTGTGTGTCTTTGGACATGACTAATATTGGTAGCCAGGAAATTGAACCAATGCAGTGGTATAAAAGCCTCGCATCAGAAATTTGGCGGGGTTTAGATCTGATGGGAATAGTTTCCCTCAAACGTTGGTGGCAAGACCATGCCGATTTATCTCCGATTCAGTGTCTCAATTTATTTATCAGTAATGTAGTTTTAGCTGAAATTGAAGCAGAAAAAATCTTTGTTTTTATTGATGAAATTGATAGTGTTTTAAGTTTAGATTTTGCCACGGATGATTTTTTTGCCCTAATTCGCTATTTTTACAATGCTCGCGCTGAAGATGCTAGATTCAATCGCCTTGGCTTTGCTTTGTTTGGCGTAGCAACTCCAGGGGAATTAATTCGCGATTCCCAGCGTACTCCTTTTAACATTGGTAAAGCGATCGAACTGACTGGATTTACTCTAGAAGAAGCTCTACCGTTAGTAAGTGGTTTTCAAGATAGATTTCAAGATCCGCCAAAAATTTTGGCAGAAATTTTATATTGGACGGGGGGACAACCGTTTTTAACCCAAAAACTTTGCAAATTAATTGTAGATATTACTAACAGCAATACCAATTCCTTACTGCCAGGATATGACCTAGAGTGGGTAGAAAATCTAGTCCAAAAAAAAATCATAGCCAACTGGGAATCTCAAGACGAACCAGAACATCTCAAAACCGTTCGCGATCGCTTATTAAGAGACGAAAAAACCAGCAATCTACTTTTGAGACTGACCGAACAAATTCTAATTCAAGGCTCCATTCCCGCTGATGATAGTGCAAAACAAAGACTTTTATTGCTAACCAATTTGGTAGTTAAATCTAATCAGACTCTTGTAATTCGCAATCCTATCTATCAGCATATTTTTAATTTAGATTGGGTATACCAACAGTCCGATAACTTGTGTCCCTACAGTAGAGAAGTAAAATTTTGGCTGGCTTCTCAATGTCAAGACAAGTCTCGTTTATTGCGAGGTCAAGCTTTAGAAGACGCTCAAACCTGGGCAAACAACCATAATATTAGTCAAGCAGAATATCAGTTTCTCAATGCTTCTGCCGACCGCGAACAAGCAGAAGTTCGCCAAGCACTCGAATTTAAAAGACTCCAAGAAGTAGAAACTCGTCTGATTCAAGAACAAAAATTAGCTAAAGCCCAAAGATTTTTACTCAGTACCGTGGGCGCAGCTTTAGCCGTTACTTCCGTCTTGGGAATTTTTGCCTACAGTAACTATCAGCAGGCGAAGAAAAACGAAATTGATGCCGAAAACAACAAGCTACAGGCTCGTATTACCTCTGCCGAAAGTCTTTTTGATTCGGAACAGCGTTTTGCCTCTTTAGTCGAAGCAATTAGGGCAAAACAAGATATTCTCGACCTCCACAAAACCGACGAGTCGATCAAATCGGAAACCAAGCTGGCACTTAAACGAGCAATATACAACGTAATTGAAAAAAATACTTTTATTGGTCACAAAGACGTGGTTAACAGCGTTAGCTATAGTCAAGATGGTAGTTTGATAGCGACAGCTAGCTCCGATAGTACAGTTAGAATTTGGCAAAAAAACGGCAAGCTGCTTCGCACCTTGAGGGGACATAAAGATTCCGTCATCGATGTAGCTTTTAGCCCCCAAGAAAATCTTATAGCTTCTGTCTCAGAAGACAATACGATCAAGCTTTGGAATATTCAAGGTGGACTCAAAAAGACTCTTAAGGGACATCGAGGAAGCGTACATCGAGTAGTTTTTAATCCTCAAGGAAGTATGATTGCTACGGCTGGAGAAGACAAGATTATTAGGCTGTGGGACACAAAAGGGGCTTTGGTTAACGTTTTAGCGGGACATCGCAAAGAGGTTTTGGCAGTTGCATTCTCTTTTGATGGTCAAACAATTGCTACAGGCGATCGCTCTGGCATAGTAAAGTTATGGAATTCGTCAGGAAAATTATTACGCAGTTTCTATGCCCACAGGCTTCCTGTACGTGGGATTGACTTTAGTCCCGATGGTAAAACTTTCGTCACTGGTGGAGACGATAAGGTCGCTCGAATTTGGCAACTTGATGGCAAGATAATCAAAATTCTCAGGGGACATGATGCACCCGTAACAGGAGTAAAATTTTCTCCTGATGGCACCATTATTGGTACTAGCAGTTGGGATAAAACTACCAAACTCTGGCATTCTAACGGAACTCTTCACTCCAATTTAGAAGGACATCAAGGAAGGGTTTGGCGATTGGCTTGGTCGCCTGATGGCTCAACTATTGCAACTGCTGGTTGGGATAATGCCGTTAAATTATGGCAGATTGGCAATCCTCTGGTTAAAACTTTTCATGGACATGATGCTACTGTTCTAAGCGTGGCATTCCATCCCCAAGGAGAATTAATTGCCACGGCTTCAGATGATCGCACGGTCAAACTGTGGCATATTGACGGTACTCTAAAAACCAACTTTACTGGACATGGCGGGGAAACTTACAAAGTAGCATTTAGCCCTGATGGAAAGTTTATTGCCTCTACTAGTTTAGACCGCACAATCAAGCTGTGGCGTATGGATGGTAGCTTGGCATATACGTCTTTGGGACATAATGCACCTGTAACAGACGTAAATTTTATGTCAGACGGTACAACTTTTATCTCTAGTGGATTTGACAAAACAATTCGATTCTGGCGGCTCAATAATGTATCGGCAAATCAAACTAACACCATTGCCTAACAAACAATTTTTGCTCACCAAGCCACCATCACAGATACTGTCCTTAGTCAAGACAATCAGCTAATTGCTTCGGTCAGTCACGATCGCTATCTCAAACTCTGGCGAGGAGATGGTACCCTGATTAAAGCTATTCCCGCTGACACTACAGGATTGAGAGCAGTCGCCATTAGCCCCAACAAACAAATAATTGCTACAGCAGGTAAAGAGCAAAATATTAAGCTGTGGAACATTAAAGGGGAATTAATCAAAATTATTTCAGCTCATTCAGGAGCTGTTTTAGATGTAGAATTTAGTCCTGATGGTCAAAAAATAGCTTCCTCTAGTGCCGATGATACAATCAAAATCTGGGATGCCGACGGTAAACTACTAACTACTTTGCGGGGACATAGCGATCGCGTCTGGGATGTAGCATTTAGTCCTAATAGTAAACAGTTGGCAAGTGTTTCTGAAGACAAACTGGTTAAACTCTGGGATTTAGAACGTAATCATAATTTAGATACTCTCGAAAATGGTTGCCGTTGGATTGAGGACTATCTAGAAACTAATGCTCAGGTAAAACAAGATAATAATGACAATGATATCTGTCCTTAAGAATTTGTTGATTTTAACTTTTAGTATTTTTAAAGTTAATTAGAGACTCATGACTTTGTTTTTAATATCAGGCTGAATTAAAAAATAGTTTTAATCTCTCTATTGATTGATACAACTTGAATCTGTTAATTCAATTATTAACTTAATCTAAAAGTGATTACTTACTCTTATAAAAGATATATCAATTACTTATGCAAGTTTTGTTTTGCTTGCTACATCTTTCTCTGAAATAAAGAGCTATCAATGAGATTGGAACAGTAAAAAAATATTTATTAGCTGATTTTTTGCAGGAAAGTGATTTCATATCAGTTAATCAAAGTTAATATTAGTATATAATTGCTGACAAAATAATTTTGCAATAATTAAAAGTTTTCCTATCCAAGTAAATCTATTCAGGACAGCATTTATTATTTATCCTCAAAATATTCAATATGAACAACACTCAAACTAAGCAGACATCAGTCCCTCATATAGTTATCGTAGGCGGTGGTTTTGGCGGACTTTATGCTGCAAAATCCCTCAAGGATGCTCCAGTCAAAGTTACTTTGATTGATAAGCGTAACTTTCACTTGTTTCAACCCCTCTTATATCAGGTGGCTACTGGTACATTGTCTCCTGCAGATATTGCTTCTCCTCTGCGAGTAATTTTGAGTAAACACCAAAACACTCAAGTTTTATTGGATAAAGTAGTTGATATAGATGCAGACGCGAAAAAAGTCTTCTTGGAAGATAGAGAGGAGCTAGACTACGATGCGTTGATAGTTGCAACGGGAGTTAGTCACCACTACTTTGGTAACGATCAGTGGCAGGATGATGCACCTGGGCTAAAAACAGTAGAAGATGCACTAGAAATGCGTCGTCGTATCTACATGGCTTTTGAAGCAGCAGAAAAAGAAACCAATCCCGAAAAGCGCAAGGCGTTACTGACTTTTGTAGTTGTTGGTGGTGGTCCTACTGGAGTAGAATTAGCTGGTGCGATCGCCGAGATTGCTCATCAGTCTGTTAAAGATGATTTTCGCGATATTGACACCACTCAAGCAAGGGTATTGTTGTTTGAAGGTATGGGGCGTATTTTGCCTCCGTATCCTGAAAAATGTTCTACAGATGCTCAAAAAGCTTTGGAAGATTTGGGTGTAGATGTCCAGACTCAAACTTTAGTTACCAATATTGCTGATAATTCTGTAACCTATCGCCAAGGTGATGAAACTTTCACCGTCGATGCTCACACCATACTTTGGGCTGCAGGAGTTAGAGCATCCTTTATGGGTAAAGTACTAGCCGATCGCACTGGAGCAGAATTAGACCGTGCTGGTAGAGTAGTGGTAGAACCAGACCTCAGTATAAAAGGTTACGATGATGTCTTTGTTATTGGCGACTTGGCTAACTTCCCTCACCAAGGAGATCGTCCTTTACCTGGAGTAGCACCTGTAGCAATGAAAGAGGGGGAATATGTAGCAGATTTGCTGCTTAAACGTACTCAAGGTAAAACAGTCGAGCAATTTAGCTATACAGATCTAGGTAGTATGGCTGTTATTGGACAAAACAAAGCCGTTGCTAATTTAGGCTTTGCTAAACTATCTGGCTTTGTCGCTTGGGTTATTTGGATCTTTGCTCACATTTATTATTTAATTGAATTTGACAATAAATTGGTGGTAATGATTCAATGGGCTTGGAACTACATTACTTTGGGTAGAGGTGCCCGTTTAATTACAGAAAAACCATCTCTACAGTTGGAAATTGAACCGCCTCAAAAACCTGAAAAAGCTACATCCAAAACTAAAGAAACCGTGTCTGTGTAAATTATCGGTGTAAATTGATTATTGGCACAGCATAAAATTAAAAAGCGACCGCAGATATCAATCTGCGATCGCTTTTTAGGTTCAAATGTAATTTGCAGACAGGATTCGATCAAGCAATGTCAGGAGGAACACTGCTTAGTTGCTTGATTTGCTGCTGTATTAACTCTGATAAGTGTTCTCTCTCAATTTCAACACCTTGACTAAGATTGTGAGAGGCTTCTAAAAAGATAATACTATCTACTTCCTGTAAAGAAAATAATCTAAACAATAGTTGAGCAATAGGAATGGACATCGCAATTAGATTGGGATCGGATTTACCACTGAATCTAGCAGCGTCCTGTACTGAAACAAAAGCATAAATTACATTCTTATTTTGCTGTAGCTGGGGATTGGTGATAGTAGTTAACACCCAATCTTCTTCAAGATTTTGCAGAATATAATATTCCAAATGTTGCAGTTGAGTAGCAAACATTTTCAACACTGGTGCGATCGCTTTTTCTATTACTACAGGCGGCACACCATAGTTGGCTGCATCGTTTATCAGTACTTCCAACTGCCGATCTAATGTCATTTTTTAATCAGTAATCAGTAATCAGTAATTAGTAATCATTTTAAGCTTTTGCTTTCTTTTTTTTGTTTTTCTTTTTTTCAGCCTGTTTTTCTCTTTTTGCAGCTTGTTTAGCGGCTTTTTCTGCTGCCTCTATCTTTTGTCTAGCTTTTTCTTTTTCTTCTTCAATCTTATCTAAATAATAATGATAGTCTCCTAAAAACTCGACTAACTCACCATCGCGAATTTCAACAATTTTGTTGGCTACCTGAGAAATAAAATAGCGATCATGAGACACAATGACGACTGTGCCATCATAGTCTTGTAATGCAGCTTCTAGCATTTCTTTGGCAGGGATATCTAGGTGATTAGTAGGCTCATCCAGAATTAGCAAATTTGCAGGAGTCAAAAGCATTTTAGCTAATGCCAAGCGAGCTTTTTCTCCTCCACTAAGAGCTTCAACTTTTTTAAAAGCTTTTTCCCCACTAAACAAAAATTGTCCCAGTAGAGTACGTACCTCTTCGTTTGTCCACTTGGGAACTTCATCGTGAATTGTATTCATCACGGTTTTGTTCAAGTCTAAAGCTTCGGCTTGATTCTGCTCAAAATAGCCAGGAATAACGTTGTGCTTGCCTATTTCAACTGTTCCTTCATCAAACTCCTCCATCCCCATAATCATGCGTAAAAGGGTGGATTTACCCGCGCCATTAGGCCCTAAAATTGCAATGCGATCGCCTCTTTCAATGGTTAAATTTGCACCCAAAAACAAAATATTGTTGTTGAAGGTATGAACTAAGTCATCAATTACAATTACATCTCTACCGCTTCTTGGAGAGGGGGGGAACTTAAATTTAAGAGTCCTCAAGTCAGCAATCGGAGCTTCTACTCGTTCTATTTTGTCTAATTGTTTCTCTCTACTTTTGGCTTGAGTACTGCGAGTAGCACTAGCACGAAATTTTTCAATAAATTCTTGTTGTTTGGCTATTTCTTTTTGCTGTCTTTCAAAAGTAGCACCCTGAGCTATTTTAGCTTCTGCTTTTTGGCTTAAGTAATTAGAATAGTTGCCTAAATAAGTAGTAGAAACCCCTCGTTCGGTTTCGACAATTTTGGTACAGAGACGGTCTAAAAACTCTCTATCGTGGGAGACAATTACCATTGGCGTATTTATTCCCCGTAAATACTTTTCTAACCATTCAATAGTTTCTAGATCTAGGTGGTTAGTTGGTTCATCCAATAGCAGTATGTCTGGCTCTTGCAGCAAAATTTTACCCAAACTCATTCGCATTTGCCAACCACCACTGTAAGAGCTTACCAAGCGATCGCCATCTTCGGCAGAAAATCCCATTTCTGGTAAAATTTTCTCAATCTGTGCATCTAATGTGTAACCACCCAACGCTTCAAATTTGCGCTGTAGTTTGTCTAGTTTATCGATCAACCTATTTAGCTCATCTGGCTCTGCTGTTTCCATATCCTGCTGGATCTGGTTCATCTTTTGCTGAATAGCGTTAGCTT
Organism: uncultured Pleurocapsa sp.; assembly: GCA_937884735.1. Taxonomy (GTDB): domain Bacteria; phylum Cyanobacteriota; class Cyanobacteriia; order Cyanobacteriales; family Xenococcaceae; genus Waterburya. The sequence continues at coordinate 946 of CAKZYI010000239.1, read as the reverse complement.
CAGTAAAAACAGTCCAGAATTCTTCATAAACCGTTCGCGTTGGCTCTACCTCAAATTCTTGAGTCAGATAAGCAATTTTAAGACTGGCTGGACGAATTACTTCTCCCGATGTTGCTTCAACTTCGCCACTAATAATTTTGAGTTGGGTAGATTTTCCTGCACCGTTGACACCTACCAAACCAACTCTTTCTCCTGGTTTAACTTCCCAGGTAACGTCTTTTAGAACTTCTCCTGTAGTATAAATCTTGCTTATGTGTTCTAATCGTAGCATTAATACATCTCCTATTAGGTTGATAGTGTATTGAGGTCAGGGTAGTTCAATTGAAGCAACAATAGATTGATATTTCTGTCAGACATGATAGTAAGACATAAAACAAAGTGTGCGATCGCATAGGAGCAAACTAATTCCCTTACACCTTATATGTGCTATGTGTGCTGTCTTTTGACTAGCTTTGTTTATTTTTGTTACTTTTTTTGTACATTTTCTATTATATGATTAGTGCATTAATGTGGACTAATTATTTTTTCTATGATTCAAAACTGAATTAAAAACACCCCATATTGAAAAAATCGGCGATTATGTGTGTGTAGTAATTATGCCTAAGTTTTGGTAAACTATTTCATCGGTATTAAGGAGGTTAATATCAGCAAACTGGCAACTTTATTTGCCTCACAATTGTATTCGTTTGAGACAAACTAAAGTTGAGAAGAAAGAAGCTATTCGAATTATTAGAGTTGAAATTGTTAAAGTTTTTTTGTATTAAGGCTATTTGTATCTACGTTCATCATTTAAAGTGAAAAACTGCCGAACAAGCCATAAATATTTAGTTTTTTATTTCTTCTTTCAAATTGATATTACAAGCTACCCCGATTGAATTCAGATTATTTATTATTTTCATCTACTAACTATGATCAAAATCTTTATTGTTGACGATCAAAACAGCAT
>CAKZYI010000238.1 GCA_937884735.1 uncultured Pleurocapsa sp. | reverse complement strand
AGTTAGCAACAATATTACTAATTTAGTATGCTTGAGCAGAGTTTACATTTCCGCCTCCTTTTAAACCGCCATTATTGCCCACAATAGTGCTGCTGGTAATGTTTAATCTGCCATTGTTATCAATACCTGCAATAGATCTGCCCCGATTATTAGCAATGGTGCTATTAATGATATTTACCGTCCCTTCACTACCAACGATAATGCCTGATTGTCCTTGGTCTGCTTGGTTGTTAGCAATTTCGCTACCTTCAATAGCAGTAGTTCCCGATTCGACCAAGATCCCGACATTACTACCGCCACTGTTATCGCTAATGGTCGAGTTGAAAATGACGCTTCTGTCTCTGGAAATAATTGCACTATTATCTGAGCCTGTTTCAATAGTTTGGCTGATTTTGCTATTACTCAGCCTAAACTGACCAAAGCCATCAATTTTTCCACCAGTAAGATTTAAACCATCAATTATGACATTGCCTACTTCTGGAGTAATGTTAAAAATAAAACCACCATCGAGGGTTAGGTTATCTTGTCCCAAACCTTCGATCAAGACAGATTCGTTAATGGTGAGATTTCGCTCTTGAGATTCATTAAAAGTAATTGTGCCACCTGTCAAACTATTGTCAAACTTAATGGTGTCATCGCCTTGATTCTCATTAGCTAAAATAATCGCTTCTCTAAGAGATAAATCGCCTTCACTAAAATCGCCATCATTTTCATCTTCTAGGGTAGAGACAACTAGCTCTGTAGGATTTCCACCACCATTATTATCTTGAAGTTCGTAAGCACCAATGTCCGTACCGTCCCCAATAGTGCGATCGAATCCTTCTCCTCGTTGGTCGGTTTCTAACTCGTTAGGATTGCTGCCTGTATTAACCCCTGGGGAGTCAGAGTGTAGTGCCTGGGTAAAAGTTGCTCCGCCGTTATCCTGTATTTCTCCCAGTTTAGGATCTATAGGTGCGTTACTAGTACCGACGATATCTCCATTCTCGGCGTTGGTAAAGCCATTGGCACTGCCAATGTCAGGATTTTCGCCACCAATTAGATTGTTGCCACCGCTAATAAAGTCATCCCCAAATACATCATTATTATTGGCATTACCAGCAACAATACTACTAGTGACTGTAACTTCTCCTGACTGATTGGAAATTCCGCCAACATCATTGCCGTTAACAGTACTGTTGGTAACTACTAGAGTTCCTTCAGCATTCTCAATCCCTCCTGCACCGCTTCCACCAGTGTTATTATTACTGACAGTGCTTTGATTAATTATTGCCGTCCCAGCATTGGTAATCCCACCACCTGAAGCACCTCGACCGCCGCTATCAGTAATGTTTTCGTAAATTGCACTATTGTTGACGGTTAAAGTGCCATCAGAATAAATTCCGCCACCTTGAGAGAAGGCACGATTGTTATAAATATTGGCATTATTGATTTCGAGGTCTTCTAAGTTGAAGATACCGCCGCCTCTATTTTGCAATGGTGTATCGCCAGCAGGAATTCCACCACCTCCAGTAATCGTTAGATTATTCAGCTCAACGTCCAGCACTGCATCTGTGTTGTCGTTGATGTCAAATACACCACTACGGTCCCCTGCATCAATTACTGTATTGCTTGCTCCCAAACCATTAATGGTTATACTTTTATCTATTACTAATTGACCGAGGCTTAAATCGATCGCGCCATTAGCTAGCTCAGAATCAAAGGTGATAGTACCGCCAGATTCAGAAATTGCGATCGCTTCTCTCAAAGATAAATCACCCTCCCCAAAATCGCCGTCGTTTTCATCTTCTAGGGTAGAGACAACTAGCTCTGTAGGATTTCCACCACCATTATTATCTTGAAGTTCGTAAGCACCGATATCAATACTATCCCCAACAGTGCGATCGAATCCTTCTCCTCGTTGATCGGTTTCTAACTCATTAGGATTGCTGCCTGTATTAACCCCTGGGGAGTCAGAGTGTAACGCTTGGGTAAAAGTTGCTCCGTCATTATCCTGTACTTCTCCTAGTTTAGGACCTATAGGTGCGTTACCAGTACCGACGATATCTCCATTTTCGTCGTTAGTAAAACCACCCGCACTCCAGACACGAAAATCTAATGATTCTCCCCCAATTAAATTATTACCACCAGTAATAAAATCCTTACCTTCTACATCATTATTATCGATATTTTTGGCAATGATACTACTGGTAACAGTGGATTCTCCACCATTAAAGATACCGCTTTGATTGCCACTAACTGTACTGTTAGAAATATTTAACGTTCCATTGTTCTGAATTCCCCCACCCGTCGAGCGAGAACCAGTTTCGTTATTGCTAATAGTACTTTGATTAATTATTGCCGTACCGTCATTAGTAATTCCTCCCCCATTATTGCCAAAGCGACCGCTACTAGTAGAATTATTGTAAACTGCACTATCATTAACGTTTAGCTTTCCTGTGCTAGCAATACCACCACCGCTAAAAAACGCTGAATTATCATGAATATTAGCGCGATCGATAGTAAGATTTTCGGCGTTGAGTATGCCTCCGCCATCATTAGTATTTTCTGGGGGTGTCTCAGAAAAAGAATCTACATTACCACCAGTAATAGTCAAATCTGCGATCGCAACCTCTGATTGAATATCTTCGTTGCCATCATCAACATTAAAAATACGACTACGACCACCCGCATTAATAACAGTATGACTCGCACCCAAACCTTGAATAGTAACGCTGTCATCTATTATCAATTCTCCCAAGCTCAAATTAATTGTGCCATTTGCCAGTTCGGGATCGAAAGTAATAGTGCTACCAGATTCAGAAAGTGCGATCGCTTCTCTAAGAGATAAATCACCCTCACTAAAATCATTGTCATCTTCATCTTTTAAAGTCGAAACAAGATAATTATTATTTACTTGGTCAGTCATTAATTGTCACCTAGATGATTACTTTGTCAAATTAATCTTAGGTTTTTGATGGCTTTTATAAAGCTGGTAAATATGGTAGAAAATACACCTGTTAAAACCGATAGGTATATGGTTATTTAATGCTATGGATAGATTTTTAGTAATGATACCTTATTGAATAGTATGGATAATCTAGTTGTTTGAAAAAGCTAATAGTATTAAAACTCTATTTATTAAAGAATATTAGGTAATAATATTTTCTATATAATTTAATCTGGTAGTAGTTCAAAAAACTAATAAAATAAACAGTTATATTTTTTTTGGCAATTTACTAGTGGTTTGAGGATTAGATAGTACTAAACGAGTAATAATCCATTATTAGGACTTACGTAAAAGAGAAAAAAATAAAGCAAGACTGACTCTAGGAAAATGCCAAATCACAACTAATAATTGCTGAGTTAGGATATCTAATTTTTAATGATATGGTAATAGACAAAATATTTTTATATTTTTTGATTCTAAAGACAAACAAATCAAGCCATTCATCTTACTAGTATAATTTTCCAAGGAGACTTTGATTTGATTTTGATATTTATCAACTTTTACAGAAGCATTATCATTGTTATAAAAAGTGCTATCAATTTCAATTTTGCGCCTATATTGAGAATTATCGATAAGTTCTAATAATGCTCTTTTATCCTGTTCGTTCCTGCAAATAATTTTAAAATCTATATCTTTATTAGAGAAATTCAATCCATCCTTAATAATACTTGATTAAGCAAATTAATACTCCATCGCTTCAACAAAGCCATATTTAGGGGTGCATTAGCTGTGCGAATACGGGAAGCATCTTCCCCAAAAGTCACGTCCAATACCCAATGAAGTTGGTTTTCAATCGACCAGTGCTGTCTGATTGCTTTGCCTAATTGCGGAGCATCAGGAGGCAGAGAGCTAAGATAGAACATCACTTCAGTGGTCGTTTTATTCCACAGATAACGGGTACGGACAACTCGAACTATGGTTTGTAAACTAGACCATTGAGATTGTTTGTATAAGTCCCCCATTTGTTTAATACAGACCTCTGTAACCCGTCGCTTTTCACGGCGATGGTGTCCAGATTCTACTCGAACATCATCACTGTATTTGATGCTCTCAAAGTTAGATGCTTGAGCAGTTTCAAACCATTGTTTTACTTGGGCGTGTAAAGTAGGATGATTCGCTTTCAGTGCCAAAACGTAGTCAGCGCCAATAGCTTGAATGCGACGAGCAATCTCATGTTGAGTCCCCATCGCATCAATGGTAATAATACATCCAGATATATCGAGCAATTCTAATAAAGCTGGAATTGCCTTAATTTCATTACTTTTATTCTCAACTTTAACTTGACCTAAAAATAATCTATGCTCACTCGCCCAGGCACTGACAAGAGCAGAGGCGAAGCCTCTTAGCCGCCTCGCGGCGACTGCGCGAAAGCACTGCATGCTGATTGAGAACCATTGCGGTCGTAAGAACCCTTAACTGTTTTGCCATCAATGGGAATCACCTGAGCGCCTAAATCTACAATCAAACTATCAAACCATCTCTTGAAACTATACTACTTAGCCTCTGGAGATATTCGCTCTAATTATCTTCTGTATGTATCCGCAGTCGGAATTCCCCAAGGCAGATTTAAGAAACCTGATAGCCAATTTTCGTGACTCACACCATAAATTTCAATATCCTCCCATCCCTTTGCGCCGCTAATAGTCGCCAGTAGTGCAATCATAACCACACTTATGAATGGATGAAGAACGCCTTGAGAACCCCTACTGTTAAGTCTTCAAAATGCTCTACCCACTGTTTTTGTACTTGTTCATCATCAAAAGTAATCATTTGGGACGAAGATTTACTACTTTTGTTTAGAGAGACGGACGCTTCACCAAAACCTTGAGCCATTTTTGAGATTGATTTTTAGAGGAATTTTCTTAGCATATTACAGTTTTGTTTTTCTTGCGCTTACACTGGAGTTACAAAGCCTTGATGAATAATTTGTTGCAGTTTTGAGTTTTGGGGAGGAGAAGTTAGTTTTTTTATCCAATATGCCAAGATTAACAATTCTGCTTTAACTGACCAACGATGATGAGCGAGAAGTAAGTTTTTAACTTTATCTTCTAATTTGAGATTATCTTCTTTGCCACTGTATCTTTCAAATTCTGTGATCGCGATTGGAGCTTGGGTTATGCGATCAAACCATACCGCATCGGAACGAATCTCATTCTTCATAGACTAGAAAACAAGGACGAATGCGATCAGTTTTACTAGCAGCAGCGCGGAGAATTTCACTCGAAATCAAAGCCGTGATTACTTGTTTGGCTGTATCGCTTAAACCTTGTAAATCAACAATAACTAAACGTCTCCGCTTGTCGCTTAGTCTACCAACTACTTCATAGATATCAGTAGGACGAGCTAAAGCAGCAGAATAAAAGCTCTGTGCTTCATTAAGAACTCGCGATAATTTCATCGAAGCCACCGCAGCACTGCGATTATTAAGGGCGGTTGCTTCGGCAGAACTCAGTTCCGACCATTCCCGTAACTCGTCTAACCCATCTCCTAAGTAATAACGCAAACGATTAATATCTCTGGGTTTGCTCTTTTCTGTAGTTCGCCAATAGCGAATTGCCACATCTAATATTCTTTGCTGGGGTTCGGTCAAACCTGGAAGAATTTCACTGAGATCGTCGAGTTCAAATTTTGCTCCAGGATCTAGAGCGCGACGAGGAATTTCAATCTGACCCGTTTTGGGATTTTTGAAACCGATGAGTTCTAGCCTGGCAATTACTTTCTCTCCCGTAATTTTCGCTCCTGGTAGCAATTCTAGGTCAGTAATCGATTGTCCCATTTGGGAGTTATAGAGAATATTGCTGCGATTAATGTTAGTGATGCGACCCAAAACATCGGTTTCTGGTTCTTGTTGCTTTTCCTGGTGACGGATGCGAACAAACTCTCCCCTTCTTCCTGCAAAAGATGAAGATAGTATTATCGTCAAATTGTGAGGATCACCAGTGTTACCAATTAGTTTGCCTAAAATTTGCTGTTTCACAGTAAAGAAAATTTATCGATTCAGCTCTAATATTCCATTCTCGTAACTTTAGAAAAATCAATCGGTTGATAACAATTAACAATACTAACAAAAAATGTTATTAACTAAAAAAATTGAAAGTTTCAACGACTGATTTAATAGCTAAAAACTATTTATAACTTTGTTTTTCATGCAAATTACTAAACTGGTATCAATCTACTAGCTTTTTTGTATTGTCAAATGTGAATTTTTAATTTTATCTCCAAACTTTTAAAAACTATTATTATAAAGTAAAACTTAATATTTAAAATACAAATACTCTAAATATCAAATAAAAATAGTCAAGTTAATAATAGTTTTAGAATTAGAGGATAGAGACTATGCTTCAGCAGAGAAATAGTAATTTTACCCCTCTCCGCTCTACAGTTGATGAAGCAATTGATTTCGAGATGAAACTTCAATACAGTTCGCCTGCTGTACAGCAGCTTGGTATGTCACCCCAAATCAAACATAGGTTTTCTTATAATGAAGCTGCTACTGATAATGAGTTATTAAATTTTTGTCCTAAAATACTGGAAGTAGACGACCGACCGACGAACAACATTACCTATAAAGTATATCCATTTCAAGATACTTTTATTAGTCCAGATCCTATTCGACATAGCTTTCCAGAAAATGCACCATACAAAAGTATTTTTGCTATGGCGAAAATTAATAGAGATGACATAGCTTTGTCAAGAGAGTTATCAATTACATTCGAGATTCGCTTCAAAGATCCGAAATTGATTGGTGGTATTGCATTTTCAGGGTATCCAGCTTTAGGTTACACAATCGATAAATTTGGGCGAACATCTTCTAATTATGGTTTACCCCGTGAGATGCGAATTAGTATTGCCTCATCTCATGGAGAGAACAATACTGAAAGCGAGTTTATTGATGCAGATATGCATTATACGAAGCAAGTAATTAATTATTCTAGTGGCACACACTTTTTTCATGTAGAGCCGACTCTTACTAAAAGTTTTACGCTTCAGATTTCTGACTTTCCCTTATTGATGAAACAAGTCATCATCAATAATTACAACCATCCAAAATATAAATATGTCCAAGCTTACGGCTTAGTTATTCCATATTTATACGTTTATACTTATCAAGAAAAGACTCACTATCATCATCACGTTCCAGGAGGCGTGGTCGGTAGCTTGAGAAAAAAAGAATATCTGACCACCAAAGGATTAAAACAGGAATATCTTAGTCCTGAATGGCAAAGATTTGTAGGTCAAAGACGTCTCAATAGCAGTGAAAATTATTATCAAATATTTCCAGCTAGTAATATTTTTCGAGATACCAAACAATATAGAGACAAATATCAAGCACGCGAACAGTTTGTTAGCGATCTTCTTAGTGCAGGTGAAAGTATCAGCATAATTTGTCAACAATGTGATGAAACTTTAAGATCTATTGCTGGTTTAAAGCTGCTGATCCCTGTATTTCTGTTCCATGAATTGATTGATACAGAAGACGATCTTGAAGGTATATTCGGTCTTCCACCAGATGAAGTCAATTTATTAGATAAAGTCGGGGTCAAAATTTACGAGCTTGATTTGCCCAGTGGAGTTTCACCGCTAGATGCACAGAAAGAGGAGCTAGGAAAATACAAACATCTCTTAGTAGAAAGCACTATAACTAAATCCGAACTAACCACTAGTATTCGTTTTAAACGGTCATCTAATCAGCAGTATTTTGAAATTGAATTAACCAATTTAGGTGACAAGCCAGGTAATGCTGTGATCAGTTCGGCTGCATTTATTCAATCTGCTCATATTACATTACACCCTAAACTTTCACGACGATTGCAAGTATCTCGGATGCACTTTCGCATTGTGGGCAGCGACTTAGTCGAGGATTACGCTCAAATTGGAACTAATGGGTTTAATTTTTCCATTGAGCGACTATCAGGGGGACAGCCAATTCAGCAATTGATTGCTATTCGTAGTCTGACAGATTTGATGCAGTCGGGAATGGCTAGAATTATGAGTAACTCTCGTCGTCGGGCGATCGAGTTTGAGAAGAGTAATGTTTATCACCACAAGTACACTAATCCTGGAGGTAAAGATAGTATTAAAACCCCTTATCAAGGATTATTTCCAGGAGAAGTTAATGATAATTATCAGGTTACCGAATCCCTAGATAGAGGTCATTACTGGCATAAAGTTCAATCGGGCAAGGAAACTACTCCTGAAGAT
>CAKZYI010000237.1 GCA_937884735.1 uncultured Pleurocapsa sp. | reverse complement strand
GGTTGGCTTTTGGACATACGGCGGAATCAATTGGGGTTAGCTGGCTACCATTGTTTCACGACATGGGTTTAATTGGTCATGTGATTCAGCCTATATATTTGGGGATATGTTGTGTGATGATGTCTCCCATTAGTTTTGTGCAAAAACCTGTTAGATGGTTACAGGCTATTAGTAAATATCAAGCGACTACCAGCGGTGCGCCAAATTTTGCCTACGACTTGTTATGCGATCGCATTACGGACAAACAAATGGAGGAATTAGACTTAAGTACCTGGAAAGTTGCGTTTAGTGGTGCAGAACCAGTACAGGAAGCTACTTTATCTCGATTCAGCGATAATTTTGCTGGTTGTGGCTTTAAAAGGTCTTCTTTTTACCCTTGCTATGGCATGGCGGAAGCCACTTTGATGATTACAGGAGGAGATAAAGCCAAGTTTCCTAATATTCTTCAGGTGGATAAGATTGCTCTAGAAGAAGGTAAGGCTGTAGAAGTCAAGCAGTCTGCAACTACTGTGGTTAGTGCGGGTTATCCTTGGTTGGATGGCAAAATGGCGATTGTCAATCCTGAATCTTTGATTGAGTGTCAGGATAATGAAATCGGCGAAATTTGGTTTTCTGGATCGAGTGTTGGTAAAGGATATTGGCAATTACCAGAGAAGACACTACAGACTTTTCAGGCTAATTTAAATGGTAATAACTATTTACGCACTGGGGATCTTGGATTTATTCACGGCGGGGAGCTATATCTTACGGGGAGAATGAAAGATGTTCTTGTGTTTTGGGGACTGAATTATTATCCTCAATATCTAGAACAAACTGTAGAACAATGTCATGCAGGTTTGAAAAATAACTGTGGTGCAGCTTTCTCTGTAGAAGTAGAAGGAAAAGCTAGACTGGTAATCGTGCAAGAGATAGAGCGCAGCCACCGTAAATCTTTGGTTTTAGATGAAGTGGTGGAAAAAATTCGTTGGTCGATATTTGAGCAACACCTAATTGATGTTTATGCCATTATTCTAGTCAAACCAGGAAGAATACCCAAAACTTCGAGCGGAAAGGTACAAAGAAGTACTTGCAAAGAGCAGTTTTTGGCAGATTGTTTAGCAGTACATCAACAGTGGTATCTCCCAGATACAGAGATCAGCGATGTCACCGCTTTGGTTCAAAGATATACTAGTCCCATTACCTATCTTAAAATACTTCTTGCGATCGCTAGAGGAAAATTGCGACGATGGCTATATTTAAAAGTAATAAGTAACAAAGGCGATTCGGTTCGCCGCATGTAGTAATAAGTAATAAGTTTTTATTGTGAAAAAATTTAAACAAAGCAAATATAGCTTATTTTTTGCGATCGCTTTTTGTTTTATTATATCTACCTCTAATTCTATTGCTTTTTCAGCGGAAAAAATAAATTTTAATTATAGTCTGTTAGGTTTTAAAGTATTAGTTAATGATTTATCAGATTTTGCCGAACAAGGAAAAATAAGCAGTCATCTTAATTTTTATCTTAAGCGAATATCTTCTAAGCAAAGGGAAGAATTGCAGGAATTTCTCAATCAAAGTTATGATGTCGATCCTGTTTTGGTTTATCGCTACTCTCGTACATCTGTAGGGATTAAATTATTGCAGCGAATTGGCGAAATCATCCAATTACCTGGAGGTATAAATGGTTTCTATGGATTGCGTGCTGCTGTAGTGCAAACTGCTGAACTAAAGTCACAGGCTACTTTTATTAATTTTATTAAGCAATTTCCTACTGATATTAAATTAAACCTGGATGGCATTATAAAACTAGTCAAGCAAATATCTAGTAGTGAAAATAATACTCAAAAACTTATTACTAATTTAGAAAAAAAAGAAACCAGTCCAAAATTAGAAAACATTCCAGATTTATCTAAATCAGGACAGTATAAAACCACGAAACAAACATTAGAATTATACGATAAAAAACGTGATCGCCGTTTAAATACAGATCTTTATTTACCCCAATCAAATATTAATCAGATCCCTCTTATTGTAGTTTCCAATGGCTTAGGAGCAAAACGCGATCGCTTTGAAGAATTGGCAAATCATTTATCATCTTATGGTTTTGGGGTAGTTATTCCCGACCACCCAGGAAGCGATCGCAAAAGGCAAAAAGATTTTTTAAAAGGCTTGTATAAAGAAAACTTTGACGCTACCGATTTTATCGATCGCCCTTTGGATGTTAGCTATATCTTAGATGAATTAGCAATTTTGAATCAAAATCAATTAAACAATCGACTCAACCTAGACGAAGTTGGTATTTTTGGCTATTCTATCGGCGGTACTACTGCTATTTCTTTGGGGGGTGCAAATATAGATTTCGATCGCCTACAGCAAAAATGCCAGCAGCCCCTAGATCTCCTCAATATTTCCACCCTATATCAATGTCGTGCAACAGAGCTAACTCCAAATAAAAAGTCACTAAAAGACGAACGAATTAAAGCAGCCTATCTGTTTGTACCCTTTGGCAACAATATGTTTAGTCAGAACGAACTAAACAAAGTCTCAATTCCAATGATGTGGCAAGTTGTGGATAAGGACTTTTTGACCTCTTTACTCACAGAGCAGGTACCTTTATTTGATGGGTTAGTAAAAAGCGATCGTCACTTGATTATTAGCGAAAAACTACCCCACTCTAACGTCACTTTATCAAAAGAGCAACAATCTGCACAAGGTGAAAAATTTCAAATTGCCAAAAACTATCAAAATATCCTTTCTCTAGTCTTTTTCCAAAACTATCTGGCTCAAAATCAAGAATATAGTAAATATCTCAATCAAAAATATCTTAATGCGATCGAACGCCAACCCTCTAAACTTCATTTAATTAGCAAATAAGCAGAGAAAATAGCTGTACCAATCAGACCAATGTCCAAAAATGCTCAAAAATGCCCCAATAATTTCTTATATTTAGCTATCAGTATATTAATTACCCTTTACTATGGAATATATTTCTACTACTTTGTTTTTACCCAAGAATACATTGTCCAAGATGATGTAAGACAACACATAGTTTGGTTGCAAAGATTTATCGATCCAGAACTATTTAAGCAAGATATTATTGCCGAATACTTTTACCATCTTGCCCCATTAGGTTTTAAATCCCTATATATTTGGACAGCAAAGATAGGTATTAGTCCTCTTTTATTGGCAAAACTATTACCACCAATATTAGCTTTAATAACTACTATTTATACATATTTCTTTACTCTTAAAATATTGACAATACCCATAGCGGGATGTTTGAGCAGTCTATTTATCAATCAACTTATGTGGCTCAACGACGATTTAGTTTCTGCTACCCACCGAGCCTTTATCTATCCTTTTTTTGCTGCTTTTCTATATTATCTTGCCCAAAATAAAATTATTCCCTGTTTAACAATCATGCTATTGCAGGGACTATTTTATCCTCATATATTACTAATCGAAATGGCAATATTCAGCCTAAGATTGCTAGTAATAAAAAAAACTTTAAGTATAAAACTTACGAATAAAAAACAACCTTATGTTTGGTGGATAGCAGGATTAATCATAACTGCGATCGCATTGTATCCCATAACTCAAAAACCGCCAGAATTAGCTATAACTGTAACTGCCCAGCAAATGGAGCAAATGCCAGAATTTAATCTTGGTGGTAGAAGCGTTTTTTTTGGCGGTGGTATTTTCCAATACTGGTTTGCAGGTTCTAGTGGTTTGAGCTTACCTCTATTTCCTACTGTTGTTTGGTTGGGAATAGCTTTACCTTGGTTACTAAAAACCAAATTACCAATAGTTAACTTGATTACTAATAAAAGCCAAATTTTACAACAGGTAACAGTGGCATCTTTACTAATGTTTTTGTTGGCACAAATACTTTTGCCAAAACTACATCTACCTAGCCGCTATACTTATCATACTCTGAGGTTTGTATTGGCTATTTCAACGGGTATTGTAGTCACAATCCTATTAGATTTAACCAAGAAATATTTTAAGCATAAAAAACAGTTTGATTTATTAGAAAAAACAAAAATAGCTGTGGTCAGCATATTTGCGATCGCAATTGTTATATTTCCTGCTATTCCCTACGTATTTAGCAACTGGTTTCAAAATTGGAAAGTGGGTACAGCACCAGAAGTATATCAATATTTAGCACAGCAACCCAAAAATATTCTGGTTGCTTCTCTTAGTGAAGAAGCAAATAATATCCCTGCATTTTCTCAGCGTTCTATATTAGTAGGAAGAGAATTTGCTATGGCTTATCATCCTACTTATCACAATCAAATTAAACAAAGAACAGTTGATTTATTACAGGCTCAATATAGTGTCGATCTAAATATCATTCAATCTTTTATTGATAAATACGCCATAGACTACTGGCTGTTGGATAGTAATGCTTTTGACACTGAATATTTAAAAGAAAAAGATTGGCTAATTAATAGTTCGTGGGTACAGGAAACCAATCAAATAAATGAGCAACTAGAAATGGGTTCTGATTCTATATTAGAAAAATCAGTATCTTCCTGTTCTGTTGTATCTACAGAAAATTTAAATTTGCTAGATGCTAATTGCATTTTACGAAAAAGGCAATTTAGTTCGATGCATCTTAATCCTCTACCTTAATTTACAATAACCACGCTCAATCATATACCTCAGTTGTGGCAATCATTGATAATTTATTGAAATGACAACAGGGTCGGACACAAATAAGAATTATTCTCATTTGTGTCCGACCCTCCAATGTTTATACAGTTTTGCCAATAGTTGAATCTATTTTGATGTAAATATATCGTTTATTTTTGAATTGACTAATTTCTAAAATAAGGAAACTGTTTAATGCTTTTGGGAACTTTTAAAAAATAAAGCAATATAGGAATAGCAAGCATAATATTAAGTGCACCATGCCAGATATATTGAGCCGTAATATTTAGATGATTAACTTCACTAGGATTAAAATGATTAAAAATCAAATCTATAAAAACCAACCCATTATTAAAAGCGTGCATTAATATAGGCACAAGTAAAGTTTTGGTCTGAATATAATATAGAGCAATAAATACGCTACCAACTGCTCTACTAAACCAAAATATATCTCGATGAATTGCACCAAACAATAAAGAAGATAAAATTATTGACCATATTACTCCCCATTTAACCGCCCAACGATGAAGAAAAATGCCTCTAAAAATAAATTCTTCAGTGACAGGAGCTACTACAACCAAAACAAACATCAGCAATAGGTAATGAAAAAGCTGAGAAAATAAACTACCATTACTGCCGTTAGAGCCTTCTGTTAAGGTGCTTAATGTAGACTCAACTAGCTTGGGAGATAATAAATTAGCAAAATAGTATTCTAAATAATGAATACCCGTACTCAAGGTATGCTCTCCGTAAAAAACAATTATCAATGCAATCCAAGATATATTCTGGATTTTGAAGCTGCCTAAAACTTTTCTTATTTCCACATTACACAGCTTCAATCGATATATTGTTAGCCAACAAATAGTAGCAAAAAATATAATATGAATAATGTTTCCTGTAGCTGTAAAAGGTTTGAATATCTCTGTTTCAGGTATTTTAAAAATTAGAGATAGTAAACCACCAGCAGGAACTATGAGAAATGATACTAATAAATAATCTAAAAATATATATCTGCTTTGATATTTGCTAAAATCAATCGACATAAACTCATGATGTTTAAATAATATCAATTCTATGGGGAGTCATTATAAAACAACTGTGATCTAAAATAAAATTGCTTGTTTTTGTTCAACATATCCTATAAAAAAAGAATGGGCGTTTGATACCCCATTCTTTGAATTAACTAAACAATTTAACTGCTGAATTATTTCTTAGTTAAATTAGTCAAAACTTGGTTAGAACGCTCGACAAAAGCTTTCATACCATCAGCATCAAAAGCTCTTTGGGACATCAACGCCAAATCATAAATATGATTGCACATTAAGTTCACCATCGAATTTGAATCATCTCCACCCTGAATAATCGTGCCTTTATTGAGATCCAAAATATTTTGAATTAAAGGGTGGGCTGTATTAATCATCAGGATATGATCTTCAGGGAAAGCCATGGCTTTTTCCTGCATCAATGCAGCCATTTCTTGCATTCTACGCATTGCTTCTGGTAACAGTACCATTGCAGGAGGAGTACCTTGGGGATCGTCAGATTTGATGGCTTGAGTTTTGATATTTACTCTGGGTTTGTTGAGAGCTTTTTCAAATAACTCTATAATTGATTCGTTACGAGTTTTATTGGTAGAAGGATCGCCAATTTCTTGCGCTTTGTCTTCTTCTACTAATGTCTCGTCGAGTTCGGAATCAACACGAGCAAATTTTACTTCAGAATATTCTCTTTCTAAGAAAGGAATAAAGTAGTTAGCATCAATAAAAGAATCAAGATAGAGAACTTCTAAACCTTGATTTTTGTATAGTTCGACAAAAGTGTTTTGAGTACCAGGATCGCTACAGTAGATGACGCGGTTTTCTTGTTTTTCTTTGTTGCGCTCTAAGTATTCTTGTAGGGTGGTGTAGGGTTCAGAGCTAGAATTATCTTTATTATCCACATCTGACCAAGCATCATCCCCAGGAGACTGCACTTCAACCTTGGGTGTCTCTTCTACCTTTGCTGTATCGGCTTGATAGGTAGTGCGATAGATAATTAGATCTTCTACCTGCTTTTTGAATTTTTCGTCTCTGATTGCGCCATATTTGACGAAAGTACCAACATCAGACCAAGTGCTAATATATTTGCTGCGGTCTTCATCATAAAGAGACTTAAGACGATTACCAATTTTTTTAGTAATAAAATCAGCAATACGACGTACAGTGCGATCGTTAGTTAAGGCACTACGGGATACATTGAGAGGGATATCTGGACTGTCAATAACACCTTGTAATGGCATCAAAAATTCAGGAATAATTGCTTCACACTGCTTACTAACAAACACTTGATTGCAGAAAAGCTGAATTTGCCCTTTGGAAAAGTCCACATCTGGCTTCAGTTTAGGAAAATAAAGTATTCCGTTTAACAAGAAAGGATAGTCTGTATTTAAGTGTACCCAGAGGAGGGGATCTTCTTGAAAAGGATATAAATAACGATAGAACTCTAAATAGTCTTCGTCAGTCAAGTCACGAGGGGACTTTTTCCACAGTGCTTCTTGCTTGTTAATTTGTTCGTTATCGAGAACAATTTTAACAGGCATAAAATCGCAGTAAGTTTTCACTAACTGCCTTATTCTGGGCTGTTCGGTGTATTCTAATTCCTCATCTTGTAGAGTGAGAGTAATAGTTGTACCGACAGTAGTGCGATCGCTTTCGGTAAGCTCAAATTCAGGCGATCCGTCACAAGACCAGTGTACTGCAGTTGCTCCTTCTTTATAAGAAAGAGTGTCAATTTCTACCTGGGCTGCAACCATAAATGCCGAGTAGAAACCCAAACCAAAGTGTCCGATTAGATCGTTAGAATCTTTTTCGTACTTTTTGATGAAGTCTTCCGCACTAGAGAATGCAACCTGATTGATATATTTTTTTACCTCATCAGCAGTCATGCCAATGCCATTATCAGAAATAGATAGGGTTTTCTTTTCTTTATCTACAGCGATTTTAACTTCAGGTTCGCCAATTTCTACCTGCATTTCTCCTGCCAAAGATGCCATTTTTAGCTTAGAGATAGCATCAACGGAGTTAGAAATTAATTCCCGTAAGAAGATCTCGTGATCTGTATAGAGAGACTTCTTGATAATCGGAAATATGTTCTCGGTATGGATCGTAATGTTGCCTTTTTCAAGTACATTAGGTGCTGTTTCAGTCATAGCTAATTAATTAGTAGCGAAATTTTGCAGATAACAAAGATTGTAGAAGGTTCTTTAGTGTGCTGCATTTATGGATTACCGATCTTAAAGATTCAGACCTTAGCCTAATCTACTTAAGAAAAAAAGCTTATTAATAAATAGTAATTTGAAAGGTAAGTACAACTAAAGTCAACTGATTAGATGTTAATTGCTATTTTTTAGAGGTTAAATCTTTTTTTTAGACATTATTTCGGGCAAGTGTGCCATTAACGACAATCATCAACAGACAAAGAGTAAATAGTAATTTGAAAGCTGAGTACAACCAAAGTCAACCGATTAGATGTTAATTGCTATTTTTTAGAGGTTAAATCTTTTTTTTAGACATTATT
>CAKZYI010000236.1 GCA_937884735.1 uncultured Pleurocapsa sp. | reverse complement strand
AGCATCAAAAGACGGGATTTTGTAATTTGTTCTTTATTTTTTGTCCTTTGTAACTAATGACCAATGACTAATGACTAATAACTGTTTTTGTCCTTCGTCCTTCGTCCTTTGTAACTAACGACCAATGACTAATAACCAATGACCAATGACCAATGACTAGCGACTAATAAAAATGAATCCAGAATTAATCAATCAACTACAACTGGGTGCTAACGGACTGCCTTATAAAATTCCCATGCACCCCAACTTAGTCCATTTGACTTTAGGCTTATTTATTATTGGCATTGCTTTCGATATTGTCGGGGTGTTATTTCCCTTCGATAAAGTAGTTTTTAAATATTTAGCTATTCCTGCGACTCGTGCCAACTTCTTTGATGTGGGTTGGTACAATATGCTCGGTGCTGCGATCGTGACTTTTTTTACCGTAGCCTTTGGTTTTTATGAAATCATGTTGGTCGGCTCAACTTCAGACATCAAGAGTGCTTGGGGTTTGGGAGCGATGGAAACTATGCTCTGGCATGGCGTTGGCGGTGTTTTATTGCTGGCTGCTATCGTCGGCATGACCATCTGGCGTGGCGTTCAACGCTATGGTTGGCGCAACGATACTAGTAGACAAGTACAGTGGCGATACTTGCTGGCTGGTTTGGCAATTATGTTTGTGATGTATGTTCACGGGACTTTGGGCGCGCAACTAGCTGCGGAGTTTGGCGTTCACAATACAGCAGGAAATTTGCTCCGCTTAGGACAAGATCCCAATGTCGTACTTAAATGAGGTCGATTAAAAAATATGAAACGAGCTATTACACTGGGCGCGATCGCAATTTTTTTAACTATAGCCAGCATTTGGATGGGAAAAGCTTCTTATTCCTGGTTTCCTCCCCAAGCTTCTGCCGAGGCTATTTTATACGACGATTTGTTTAGTATCTTAACTGCGATCGGAACGTTTATATTTTTAGGCGTTACCTTGGCAATTGTTTTCAACATTATCTTTTATCGGGCTGGTAGATACGACACCAGTGATGGCCTTCCTATTGAAGGAAACATTCGTTTGGAAATCCTTTGGACTGTTACCCCGCTACTGATTGTTATTGGTTTGGCTACTGCCAGCTATCAAACCTACGACAAAATGAATTTACATGGCCCTACGGAAATTGCTAGTTTACCTCAAGTTATAGAACCCGCTTATGCAGATACGGGCATAATAGCCGAACCCATGACTAATGTAGAAGTAGACTCCAAACAGTGGGCGTGGGTATTTCGCTATCCTGAAAAAAATGTTACCAGCACCGAACTACATTTACCAGTAAACCAAAGGGCGCATTTCCAATTGCGATCGCAAGATGTGATTCACGGCTTTTATATTCCCGCCTTTCGCGTCAAGCAAGATATTATTCCCGCCAAAACTATCGATTTTGAATTTACGCCAATCTTAGAAGGTAAATATCGTTTGCGCGATTCCCAATATAGCGGGACTTACTTCGCAGCCATGCAAGCTGATGTGGTTGTAGAGTCTCCAGAAGATTACCAAGCTTGGTTAACCAAAGCAGCCAAACAAACTCCAACCCCCGCACCAAATCAGGCAGCTAGCGAATATGCCCGTAGGCAACAAAAAGAAGATTCCGCAGGTTGGAAAACCGTTGTTCCTGCACCCGCACCAATGGTTAATTATCATTCTTAAATTTGTTGTTTGTCCTTCGTCCTTCGTTTGCCTTATTAAATGACCAACAATCAATGACCAATGACCAGTGACCAACAACGAACAACCAATCACTAATAAATAATGACTACCACCACCCCCCAAGACTTAATTCCCAAAACGCCACCGAATTGGCGCAAGTATTTTAGCTTTAGTACCGACCACAAAGTAATCGGCATTCAATATATAGTTACGGCATTTTTCTTCTTTCTTCTAGCTGGTGTTTTCGCCATGATTATGCGGGGAGAATTGATTACTCCCGAACCAGATTTGCTAGACCGCACTGTATATAACGGTTTGTATACCATGCACGGGACGATTATGCTGTTTGGCTGGACTTTTCCCGTCTTGTCTGGCTTTGCTAATTATCTCGTACCTCTGATGATTGGGGCGAGGGATATGGCGTTTCCCCGTCTCAATGCCGCAGCTTTTTGGATGATTCCCGTTGTCGGTATACTATTTATCCTTAGCTTTCTTGTCCCTGGAGGGCCTGCTCAGTCTGGTTGGTGGGCATACCCGCCTCAGAGCTTGCAGAATCCTACGGGTAATTTGATCAACGGTCAATTTATCTGGCTGTTAGCAGTAGCTATATCTGGTGTTTCTTCCATTATGGGGGCGTTAAACATCGTCACTACCATCATTCGGATGCGCGCCCCTGGTATGGGCTGGTTTAAAACTCCTGCTTTCGTTTGGACGGTGTTAGCAGCCCAGTTAATTCAACTCTATGGCTTACCTGCTTTAACTGCTGGTGCGGTAATGCTGTTGTGCGATTTATCCGTCGGGACAGCATTTTTCGACCCTGCCCAGGGAGGCAACCCCGTATTGTTCCAGCACTTCTTCTGGTTCTATTCCCACCCTGCGGTATACGTAATGGTTTTGCCCGTATTTGGCATCTTTTCGGAAGTATTTCCTGTATATGCCCGCAAACCACTATTTGGCTACAAAATTGTGGCAGTATCTTCCTTAATCATTACTGGCTTGAGCGGTATCGTTTGGGTTCACCACATGTTTGCTAGCGGTACTCCTGGCTGGATGCGAGTGGTATTTATGGCAAGTACGATGCTAATTTCCGTACCCTCAGGGATTAAAGTATTTGCTTGGGTAGGTACAATTTGGGGCGGTAAACTGCGTCTCGATACTTCGATGCTATTTGCAATGGGTGGTTTAATTAACTTTGTCTTTGCAGGTATCACAGGCATCATGTTATCTTCCGTACCTATCGATATTCACGTCAACAATACCTACTTTGTCGTTGGACACTTCCACTATGTCCTTTATGGCACGATTACCTTTGGAATTTATGCAGGTATCTATCACTGGTTTCCCAAGATGACAGGGAAAATGTATTACGAAGGTTTGGGCAAACTTCACTTTTACCTGACTATTGCGGGTACTGCCCTCAACTTTCTACCGATGCACCCTGTAGGTTTAATGGGTATGCCTCGTCGCGTAGCTTCCTACGATCCCGAATTTGCCTTTTGGAATGTGCTAGCTAGCCTAGGCGCATTTTTACTCGGTATTTCGACTATTCCTTTCCTATTAAACATGGTTAGTTCTTGGATTTCGGGCAAAGAAGCAGGTAACAATCCCTGGCGGGCAATTGGTATAGAATGGCTGGTTTCTTCCCCTCCCGAACATGAAAATTTTGAAGAGATTCCAATAGTTATTGCCGAACCTTATGGTTATGGGAAGGATGAGAAGTTAACGGAGAATATGGGGTAGTTATTGGTCATTGATTATTGGTCATTGGTTATTGGTCATTAGTCATTGGTCATTGGTCATTGGTTATTTTATTAGATACAAAAAGCAAAGGACAAATAACAAAGGACAAAAATTATGACTGATAGCACTATTACCGATAAAGAATTGCATTTAGAACATGAAGAAGATAATAGAATGTGGGGATTTAGTATTATTCTATTGTCTGAAAGTGTAATTTTTCTCAGCTTTTTTGCTGGCTATATTGTTTATAAAACTACTGCCGTTAACTGGCTTCCCCCAGGAGTATCGGGATTAGAAATTCGCGAACCCGCAATTAATACCATAATTCTAGTTTCCAGTAGCTTTGTCATATATATTGCCGAGCGTTTTTTACACAAAGAAAATATTTGGGGTTTCCGCATCTTTTGGTTGTTGACTATGGCAATGGGCAGTTATTTTCTCTACGGTCAAGCTGTGGAATGGATGGGGCTAGAATTTGGTTTTACCTCTGGAGTTTTTGGCGGAGTATTTTATTTATTAACGGGCTTTCATGGTTTGCACGTTTTAACGGGAGTGCTATTACAAGCCATTATGTTAATTCGTTCTTTTATTCCTGGTAATTATGCAGGAGGAGAGTTTGGCGTAGAATCAACTTCTTTGTTTTGGCACTTTGTTGATGTGATTTGGATTGTCTTGTTTGTTTTAATTTATGTTTGGCAATAATATCAAGTCAGCTTAATTGGTTCAGAAAAAATATAGTCGGCAAATTTTTTAAGTCTCACGCAAAGTCGCAAAGGCGCAAAGAAAAACGCGAAAGTTTTATTGGAAGTAATCAATCTGATAAACATGACCCTAATATATCCATTTTTGGTTGTCAAGTGACAACCAAAAGCTTTGTTACGTTATTTCAAATTTATAATTTCCCTAATTTAAAGCTAATGTTGAAATTTGCATTTGTAAGTAACGAGACAATTTGCAAAATAAATAATTAAAAGAATTGCTGATTGTATGATTTTACTGAAAACTCAGAACATTGAAGAGGCAATATGAATAAAGTAACTAAATACCGACAAATTGTTTGTCAGTTTTTACAAGATTTTGCAAAAGATGACTCTGAAGCACAATTAATATTCGATTCCGAACGCGATCGCTATTTAGTAATGCACGTTGCTTGGCGTAATGATTATCGTATCTATGGTTGTGCGATGCAATTGGATTTAATTGATCAACAAGTTTGGATTCAAAATAATAGCACTGAAATATATGTCGATCGCGAATCAATTGAAAGAGGTATCGATCCGCAAGATGTTGTTTTGGGTTTTCGTTCTCCTAGTGTTAGAAAAAAAATAGCTTCAATTTTACAAAACAAATAACACCAAAGACTAATAACAAATGACAAAAGACCAATGACAAATAACAAAAAAAAGGACTAATAACATGATTATCGACGACCAATTTTACGATGTGATTATTGTTGGCACTGGCGCGGGGGGAGGAACGATCGCTCGCAAATTAGCCGAGGCTGGCAAGAAAATTCTAGTATTAGAACAGGGCGAGTTTACGGAAAAAGAAAGTTCGGAATTAGTTGAAGACGAACTGTTTAAAAAAGAAGATTATCACGCCCCAGAACAGTGGTACGATCGCGAGGGTGAGCCGTTTTTTCCCCAGGCTAAGTATTGTGTTGGGGGAAACACCAAAATCTATAGCGGGGTTTTATCGCGCCTGCGAGAAAAGGATTTTGAGCAAGTACAACATCAAGAAGGGATTTCCCCCGCTTGGGGTTTGAAGTATGCCGATTTTGAACCCTATTATACAGAAGCGGAGGAACTATATCAGGCACATGGTAAGACTGGTGACGATCCGACAGAACCCTCTCGGAGCAAAGATTTTCCTCTGCCTCCAGTCGATCGCATTGTTCAAATAGAAGAATTAGGCGATCGCTTATCCAAACACGGACTCCATCCTTCATATCTGCCTATTGGTATTGGGGATGAAGGACGCACAGACTCGGAAGATACGGGAATTAGCCCAGCTATTCGGGCAAAAAGGGATATAACTCTGAAGACTTCGGCAAAGGTAGTTTCTTTACACACTAATCCTGCGGGAACTGAAGTAAAAGGGGTTCAAGCAGAGGTAAATGGACAGACTTATTTATTTATGGGTCATATTGTCGTGCTTTCCTGTGGAGCGATTAATTCTGCTGCTTTATTATTGCGATCGGCTAATGAAAAATATCCCAATGGGTTGGCGAATAGTTCCGATTTGGTGGGACGCAATTTGATGAAGCAATTAATGACGGTAATTCTTCAGCAGTCTCCCAAGCCTAATGATGGTTTGTTTCAACGCAGTATGAAAAATAAAGATTTTTATTGTGGAGATAAAGATAATCCGTACCCCATGGGACACATTCAAGATGCGGGAGGTTTGCTCCAAGATGTTATTTTTTCTGAATCTCCACCAATTCTATCGATCGCAGCCAAATTAATGCCTGGTTTTGGTCTAAAGAAATTAGCCAAAAACTCCGTTGGCTGGTGGCTGCAAACTGAGAATTTACCCGATCCGAAAAATAGAGTTTATCTTAAAGGAGAAAAGGTCTATCTTGACTATACACCCAACAATTTGGAGGCACACGATCGCTTATTATATCGTTGGCAAGAAGTTCTCAAAGCCACTGATAAAAAATCTCGTGGTATCCATCCCTATGGTGGTGCGCCCATCCAAGTAGTCGCCCATCAATGCGGTACTTGTCGTTTTGGGGTCGATCCCCAGTCTTCTGTCTTAGACCTAGACTGTCGCACCCATGATGTTGATAATCTCTATGTGGTAGACAGTAGTTTCTTTCCTTCTAGTGCTGCGGTTAGTCCTGCTTTAACAGTAATTGCTAATGCTTTGCGAGTGGGAGATAAATTGATCGAGAGATTGGCTTAGATATAAAGTATCTTGCTTAATAGGAATCAGATAGAGGCGGCAAAATAAAGGAGGTTGACTGCTGGATACTCCTCGCTCTCTCTCTATAGGGAACTTTTCCCTTGGGTGTTGTCACATACTGCTCGATAAATTTTAGTAGATCGGGGACAGATTCTATCGGTGCTAGCTTTTCTAGGATAAATGTCAGTTTATCATTGGCAGCCAAAGTAACGGCGCAGGAACGACGACAGGCTGCCATACAGGAAACAGGTTTTATCTCAATGCGATCGCTCCAGTCATGCTCTTCTAAACCTTTTTTCAATTCTTCAATTAAATGTTGTCCTCCTGAAAGTCCATGTTTTTTATTTTGAGTTTCAGAGAAGCGACACAGACTACAAACTAATAAAGTGTGTTCGGTCATGGTAGTTTTGTTAAGTTAGTTATTGGGATTTTTCAGTTCGAGATAAGCTCAAAAGCTTTTATCCACTTTTTAAGAGCTAATAGGGGCTGGTTTGGACAGCCAGATTAATCAGCTAATTGCGATCGCAACTAGAGCCAGCAAAACAGATTTAATTGATTTCATTTTTTATTGATTTAATAACAGGCGACTGCAAGAGTGTGGTGTCGAGTCTCATGCAGTGCGTCATATAGGGGATAGGTTGAAAAATAAAGCGTCCAAAGAATTATTAGACACATACCAATTAACAGGAAAACCTGAACTGGCAATGACAAAACCAAACGCTGAGTGCGCTGCCAAAAAATATTTGTGCTAGCCATTATCTGTACCTCGCAGATTGATTGCTTATGTAGTGTTAATATCGGCGGGCATTCTGACTTAGAGATTTTCCAAAAAACTCGCGGGTTCGCTAGTTAATCTCATTACAGTTGCGGGACAGCGATGGATTCTCACCAAACTTTCCCCATTACTTCTAACAATTGAAAATTATTAAAACCGAATATAGAAATCAAAATAACATAATATGTTGTGCTTAATAAAATTATTTGCAACAAAGATTAATGTTTTAGTCAAACTACTAGATTTTTATTACATAATTGGCGATCGCATATTAATCTTATAGAATATTTAAGCTCTAATTTGTTGAATAAACTCAATAAATAGTTGCCAGCTATCATGCTTATTAATAGCCTGACAAATAGCTTTGACTTTCGATTCTGATAATACAACTGTGGGGTTTGTTATTTGTAAAATTTGGGACATTTTTTTAATTTCGTTAGGCGATCGCTCTACCAGTAATCGATGATAAAGCCAGCACCAACGTTTTAGAATATCTACTTCTTCACCAGATACTAAAAACTTTAAATTTTGCAAAATATAGTCAGGTTTATCTCGCCATTGTAAAGAAAAGTTTTGCCTTAGTTCGCTAAAAAATTTGCCATAATTAACTTTAGTTAAAAACAAAAATTGTAGAGTAAGATCGATTAATTCTTCAGTTTCCCAAACAGATAAACGAGTAAATCCTAACTTTCGCAACATTTGCTGATGATAATATTGAGTGTAGGATTCAAAAAAAGTATTTAAAGCTGTCTCCATTTCTGTCTCAGGAATCACTGCCGATAGTGGATGCTGCAACATGGCTAAATTCCAACGACATACACTTGGCTGATTGCGATAGCTATATCTTCCTTGGCGATCGAATGTAGCAGGAGTGAATGTGGGGTTATATGTATCGATAAAAGCATAAGCACCATAATCAAAGCTTTCTCCTACAATCGACATATTATCGGTATTCAGTACTCCATGACAAAAACCCACAGCCATCCATTGCGCGACCAATTTAGCGACACGCTCTACCAATTCCCTATAAAAACGAACATAACAATCTGATTGTTGCCATAGATGGGGATAATAGTATTGAATAACATGGTCTAATAACTGCTGAATTAGATCGATGCGATCGTAATATTCTAAGCGTTCAAAAGTACCAAAACGCAGATGAGAATTGCTAAGACGCACCATAACCGCACCTCGAAACAATTCATCATTTCTGGTTAAAGCTTCAGTTTCAATTAAACTCAAACAGCGAGATGTTTTGATACCCAAACAATGTAATGTCTCCGCAGCTAGCACTTCGCGAACTCCACTTCTAAGAGTCAAACGACCATCTCTAGATTGGGAATAGGGAGTTTGTCCCGATCCCTTCGTGCCAAAATCATATAGCTTTCCGTCAGTCCCTCGTACCTGCCCATAAAGGACTCCCCGCCCATCTCCCAAATAGGGATTGTATTGCCCAAACTGATAACCATGATAGCGAAGTGCCAAACAAGATTGTTTGCCTCGAAAACGACCGCCAAAATCGAGAAAATGCCGATCGCTAACTGTATCAGAATCCAAACCCAAAATCGGCAAAAGCTTATCATTACGAAAGCGCAGAATATGCTGAGAGAAATTAGCAGGCTGCACGCGATCGAAGTATTGATTACCCAACGACTCTAAAACTGGTTCGTAATTAAGATTGAAAAAAGGATTTGCCATTCGTTATTACAGGGGCATAACATCACTCGTTTTTTGCCGTACATTTTCGATCTGATGACTAATGACCAGTAACCAATGACCAATTAAAAATTCTTAGCAGTCTGCTTATTAAAATCGAACTGAAATCTTTTATCACCATGAGTTTCCCCATACAAATTTAAGGTGATAGTAGGGTTATCTCCCAATGCTTCAATGCTATGAATAGCATCAGTAGTAAAGCTAATAATATCTCCTGGTTCGATAATTCTTTCACCAACGCGGTCTATTTTGCCAGGAAATTCGCTAGTAGGATTACGTTTCCAGAAAGTATTTTTTTGTTTTCCCTCTAGCACGACTACAATCCCCCAAGTACCATGATTGTGGATTGGGGAGGTTGTTCCAGGCAAATTCATTTCTGTTTGAATAGTCATCGGAAATCCCAACTCATCGTATAGCATAACTACAGAAACTCCAGTCTTTGAGTTTGCTTCGGGCAGTCGAGTCTTGATGGTATAACAGTTCAAAACCAGTTTTCTAACCAACATCCGCAGTCCTGATAGATAACTTATCTCGTTCATTCCTTCGGCAGCCGCCAACCTGATAATATCTTCTGCTTCTGTTAAAAACCGATATAGTCGATATTCTTCAGCTAATAAATCCCAATCTCTCACTGACTGACACAGACAGCAAATACCATCTTTTTTGACTAACCAATCTGCTGTTTTCATTTTATTTGTCCTTTGTCATTCGCTATTCAGTAAAAATCTACGACTAATAACTAACGACTATATTTTGGCGTTCCGATCGCAATATTTCAGCAATACTTTGGGGCATTTCTTCTAATCCCGTCTCATTTTCTGAAGCTTTAATTGGTGAGACAAAGGTAAAACAGGGGTCGCAATCTTTAGTTTCATCATAAACTTGAATTATCCACTTATCTGGTAATCCTTCCACACCAATTTCTACTACATACCAGCGATTATCTACACTGTGAGAACTCAAAGAAATAAAAAAGTCGCGATCTTCTTCTGGAACTTCATAATCTTCTAAAAAAAATTCTAATGCCATTTTTTCGGCATTCTTAGATGTTAATTCCATGATGAGTAAATGAGTAAGTTAAGTACAATTAGAACAATTTTTAGTTTTTGAAATTGATAACCAATAACCAATGACCAATAACCACCCTCGACAGTTTGCTCAACGGGGGGAACCCCCGCAACGCAACTGTCTCGCAATAATCAATAACTAACAATCAGTAGATTTCTTTTCCCAATGGCGAAATAAAAATATCCACAGTGGCAAAGATAAGTTGAGAGCCATTAAACGCACAGAATGAGCCAGGGGCACAATTTCTGGATGATGGTCTAGTGCAAGGGCGACTAAAATCATTTCTGTCGAACCTCCTGGTGCAGTCAGCAGCATACAAGTTAGCCAGTCCCAAGGGGTAAACACGATCGCAATAGTAGCAGCAACAAATCCACTAACAATGGTCATTGCCACTGAAATAAAGGCATGGAGAACATTTTTGCTGGTAATATTTACACTTTCGCTCCAAGCTTCTCCAACGGTAATTCCTAATAATATTTGACCAACTATACTTATAGCTTGAGGTGGAGTAAAAACAATCTCAGGAATATAAGGAAGAGAGGAAATACCATAATTAAAAATCGTGCCAATAACCAAAGTTCCAAAAAAGGAAGCAGCAGGAATACGTAGTTTAGTTGCTATTTTTACTCCGAGGTAAGCTGTAGCAATTACCAGGATTAGTAAGCATAAATAAACCAAATCCTGATTAATTACAAAGTCTTGCCAAGAAAATATAGTCTGATTGATATTACGCTCGGATATTCCTGCTATTAAAGGAATAATTAAAATTACGCTGGTAATGCGGAGAGTTTGCACCATTGCCACCAAGGAAACATTGCGATCGTATTCCGCAGCAATACTAGACATAGTGGCTACTCCACCAGGCACAGTAGCTAACATGGCATTGAGCAAGTTGATTTGACTAATACGAGAGTAAAAATAACCAATTCCACTGCCACAAAATAACATAAATAACGTTAAAAATATAAACAGTGGCAACCGAGAGGAAGCAGCTAATAAATTACTATCGGCGATCGCAAATCCGATGGATAAACCAACCATTGACTGTCCAATTTTCCTGGCAATTTTATTGGGTTTGAGAGTGTTTTTAAAAATAGCTTGATAACTTTTGATAACTATTACACCCGCACCCATGCCGCCAAAAATCCAGGCGATACTCCCCAAACCTAAATATGAGATTCCTATACCCAAAAATAGAGCAATAATTATTTCCCAGATAGCGATCGCAAATTTAGTACTAGCCTGAGTCATTGGTTATTGGTCATCGGTTATTAGTTATTAGTTATTAGTTATTGGTTATTAGTCATTAGTTATTGGTTATAGGGTATTAGTCATTAGTTATTGGTTATTGGTTATTAGTCATTAGTTATTG
>CAKZYI010000235.1 GCA_937884735.1 uncultured Pleurocapsa sp. | reverse complement strand
CCTCTAAGTTTTGATTCTGAAATAATTTGGCGACTTCTTGGGATTTTACAATCGCATCCCAGGCTTGTTCAGTAAACTTACTTTGATCGGTAGGCTGCATATTTTAGCTAAATAGGTGTTTTAAAAATAGATGATTGTTGGCGACAAAGGCGTTAGCTTCATGTGATGCTGCCTGTACGCCTTCGACAGTCTTAAAGGATACTGCTTCGTGTCCTAAAAGTCCCGTAAGCAACTGTCTCGCAATTGTTATGCTGATGATGCTTAGTATAGCAAGGCTCAAACAAGAAACATTCAGACTCAAAATAACTCCATTATCAGAATCTATATAATAATATGTCTTAATAATAATTTTAGTATCATCTCCTCATTAAAAACATGAATAAAATTAGCACAGACATTTTTGTGATTTCAAATCCTAGTCAAGCTAAACTCAACGAGCTAGATGTATTTAATTGGTCTATTTGGGAGAAAGAAATATCAGAATTCTCTTGGATGTATGGTGAAGCAGAAACTTGCTATTTTTTAGAAGGCGATGCTGTCGTCACACCCAATAATGGTACACCAGTCAAAATAGGAAAAGGAGATTTAGTCACATTTCCCGCAGGTATGTCTTGCACTTGGAAAATTAATCAAACAGTAACAAAACATTATCAATTTGGTTAAATAAACAACATAAATGTGGTGTTTTGTGAGATGAAGTAAATGTTTTGGGAAATATATTCTTGTAGATCTAAATAAATAATATGGATAAATGAATGTTAACATCGAGCAAATTTTAATTTGCCATGTTGAAGAGAAACCATTTATTTCTTGGGGGCTATATTGACTATTTTCATGCTTATTCCGTCATAGTGGTTTTTTGTGAATTCGTACAAAAGTATGACGACAACAAATAATAGAATCTTCTCTCATTTGATTCAGACAATATACAAAAAAGTTATTTTAGTCCTGATACTTTTTTTCTGTATCAGCGTATCTATTGCTTTGCTGAGTATGTCTCAATTATCCCTAAATTTAATTGATTCTCAAGCCTTTGAAAGTTCCGCTTTATCAGTAAAATTTCTTAAGCAGGCTCATAGTCTTTATAGCGAAGAGGTTGCTAAGCAAGCGAAAACAGTTCCAAAAATAACTATTTCTCATGATTATCTAAATAAAAAAGGTGCTATTCCTCCTCCTATAACCTTCACCATAGGTCTTAGCAAACGCCTAAGCGACGAGCAAACAGGTCATTTATTTAGATTGTTTAGTGACTATCCATATCCTAATCGTGAGAAAAGTGGAGGAGTAAAAGATAATTTTGAACAGCAAGCTTTGACTTATCTACGGCAAAATCCTCAAAAAGCTTTTTTTAAAAAAGAAGATTTTCAAGACCGTTTCTCTTTTCGATATGCAGAAGCAATGATTATGAAACCAAGTTGTGTCGGCTGTCACAATTCTCATCCCAAAAGCCCCAAAAAAGATTGGCAGGTGGGAGATGTCAGAGGAGTCATCGAAATTGCTCAACCCTTAGACAAGTTTATCTTACAAAATAAGAATGGTCTTAAGAAAATTTTCCTAACTTTGGGCGGAATTTCTTGTCTGGGAATTCTGGGTATGGCTTTAATTATTGGTAAATTACGTCATGCCAATAAAGAATTAGAATCTAAAGTCAAAAAAAGAACCGCAGAATTAGAATCTATAGCTATTTCTGACGATTTGACCCAAGTTGCCAATCGTCGCTACTTCAATGAGTTTTTAAATCAAGAATGGCAAAAAATGATGCAGCAAAGTAAGCCATTATCTCTAATTATTTGCGATATCGATCATTTTAAACTGTACAACGATCGCTATGGTCATATTGGAGGAGATAATTGTTTAATCGAAGTTACACAAGCAATTAAAAATGCACTATCTCAAACCAAAGGTTTTCTAGCACGCTATGGGGGAGAAGAATTTGTTGTTGTATTACCCAATCGAACTTTAGAGGGCGCAAAAGAGATTGCTGAGTTGCTTCGCTTATCAGTTGTCAATAGGAAAATAGTTCATGAAGCTTCTCCTACCAGCAATTATGTCTCTTTGAGTTTGGGAGTATCTTCTATAATACCCTCTCCACTTCAATCTTCAGATATGCTAATTAAAGCTGCTGATAGAGCACTTTACACAGCAAAAGAAAAAGGACGAAATTGCTGTGTTATCGAGGCAATTTAGTTTTTTTACAGTATTAACTGATAATAAAGTAACTGTACTCTCCCAATAAGAATTCAGGAACTTCCAAAAAAAAAGTACAATCAATCTTGCCGTGCAAAAAGTCGTATTAGCAAAGACACCTAATTTTTCTTCCTTAAATAATTGACCAACGCTTGCATTCCCAAACGATAGCTATCAGTACCAAAACCACTAATTTGTCCAATAGCCACAGGCGCAATATATGAATGGTGACGAAACTCTTCTCTACTATAAATGTTGCTCAGATGTACTTCCACCGTGGGTATCTCCACTGCTGTTAAAGCATCCCTGATCGCTACGCTCGTGTGGGTATAAGCACCAGCATTTATGATGATTCCCTGGTACTTTTGCCTGGCATCATGTATCGCATCTACCAGTACTCCCTCATGATTAGACTGCAAGCATATAACATTAGCTTGCAGTCCTTCACCATCCAATCTTAACGTTTGATTAATCTGCACCAAAGTGGTGGAGCCATAAATTTCTGGCTCCCTAAGACCCAACAAATTCAAGTTGGGACCATGCAAAACTAATATGCTTATATCAGACAAAGTTTAACTAAAATATGATGAAGCTCTTTATTAGGCAACTAACGGTAACGACGACGTTGTCTGTCGTCTACAGGAATAGGTATAGTTTCTCTTTCCGCTTCTGCTTCTGGCCCTAATAAAACCTCAATTAGCTTTTGAGCTAAATCTCTAAGTTTGTCTAGTAGTTGTTCTATATAGTCCATCGGATTAACGACTCCTTCAGGAAAATCTTAATTTTACTTGTTTTACTGTCTCAGCTTAATGCCGAGCTAGGCTAGAATTTCCCATACAAACTTGCAATTTATACAAATGAGTTGGCTTTCAGCCTGTTTCTTCATTCAAAAAACTTCGACTTCAATGTTATATTTCAGATTCATTAAGTTTTATGATTGCGA
This sequence comes from uncultured Pleurocapsa sp., assembly GCA_937884735.1. Classification (GTDB taxonomy): domain Bacteria; phylum Cyanobacteriota; class Cyanobacteriia; order Cyanobacteriales; family Xenococcaceae; genus Waterburya. The sequence continues at coordinate 3,208 of CAKZYI010000235.1, read as the reverse complement.
AACCATATAATAAGGTTAGCACAAGCTGAGATTATGAGTATATACTCTCAACAGATTAGATTGTTCTTAAGATTTTTTTCAATATTGGCAAGATGAAGATTGCATTACTTAAATTCATCATCGATCGCAAAAATTAAGCTTTATTATTAATACAATACAAAGTTGAAATCCGACCAAATTGTCATTAAGATTTATTGACTTAAAATATCCTATTTATCATTGCCAAAATCGGCTCAAAAGCTTTTTGCACAGGCAGTTTCAGTGTTTACAAAAGCTACGCTACATAGCAAAGTAGAGAGTCGCATTTACCCACCTGATTCTGGGACAATCAGAATCTAGTTAGAACCAAACATACCGTTATTTTCTATACCAATATTCTGAATCGATATCGTTAATTTAATTTAGGAGATAAGAATAAATGAAGTTAGCTTACTGGATGTATGCTGGCCCCGCACACATTGGCACTCTACGCATTGCTAGTTCTTTTAAAAACGTTCACGCTATTATGCACGCTCCTTTGGGAGATGATTATTTTAACGTGATGCGATCTATGCTCGAAAGGGAAAGGGATTTTACTCCTGTCACTGCTAGTATTGTCGATCGCAATGTTTTGGCAAGGGGTTCACAAGAAAAGGTAGTAGACAATATCACTCGTAAGGATAAAGAAGAAAATCCCGACCTTATTGTTTTGACTCCTACCTGTACCTCCAGTATTTTGCAGGAGGATCTCCAAAATTTTGTTAGTCGTGCATCGATGGATACTCAAGGAGATGTATTACTAGCAGATGTCAATCACTATCGTTATAACGAGCTACAGGCAGCAGATCGAACTTTACACCAAGTAGTTAAATTTTATCTCGATAAGGGACAGAAAAAAGGCGCTCTGCCTACCGATAAAACTGAAATACCCTCAGTAAATATTATTGGTATTTCTACTCTTGGTTTCCACAATCAACATGACTGTACTGAATTAAAACGCCTGATGGCGGAGTTGGCTATTGCGGGAAACGACGTAATTCCTGATGGTGCTTCTGTACACAATATTAAAAATCTAACCCGCGCTTGGTTTAATCTTGTTCCCTATCGTGAATTGGGAATGATGACAGCAGAATACCTAAAATCAGAATTTGATATGCCTTATGTAGACATTACGCCTATGGGTGTAGTGGAGACTGCAAAATGTATCCGCAAAATTCAGCAGGTACTCAATAATCAGGGTGCAGATGTCAATTACGAAAAATATATTAATAACCAAACTCTTTATGTCTCTCAGGCTGCTTGGTTTTCCCGTTCGATTGATTGTCAAAACCTAACTGGTAAAAAAGCCGTCGTCTTTGGTGACAATACCCATGCTGTGGCTATGACTAAGATTTTAGCTAGAGAAATGGGAATTCATGTCGTCTTGGCAGGAACATACTGTAAATACGATTCAGACTGGTTTAGGGAACAAGTAAGTGAATATTGTGATGAAGTCCTCATAAGTGAAGATAACGCAGAAATTGGTGATGCGATCGCTCGTCATGAACCTTCTGCTATTTTTGGGACGCAAATGGAACGTCATGTAGGAAAAAGATTAGACATTCCTTGCGGTGTAATTGCTGCACCTATTCATATTCAAAACTTTCCCATCGGTTACAAACCATTTATGGGTTATGAAGGTACTAATCAAATTGCCGACCTAGTATATAATTCTTTCACTTTGGGAATGGAAGATCATTTATTAGAAATCTTTGGCGGACACGATACGAAAGAAGTAATCACCAAAGGTATCTCTGCGGGTTCGGACTTGAGTTGGGATAAAGAAGCCACGGGAGAACTTAGTAAAATTCCTGGTTTTGTTCGGGGTAAAGTAAAACGTAACACGGAAAAATTTGCTCGCGAAAGAGGTTTTGCTCTAATTACTTTAGAGGTAATGTACGCAGCTAAGGAATCTGTTGGTGCATAAGTTTAGTGGGTATGGGTTGCCGTACCTTTTTGAATTGAGATTAGCTCAATCAGCTATTAGAAAACAATAAATATAGCACCCCTAAATCATTTTGGAGTATGGGTAAAAACTAATGACTAGCGACAGTTATAATCAATCATTCTCTAGTTTCAAATAGGATTGCTATAGCTCTAAATATATGGGAAAAGTGGGTAATTATTTACCCACTTTTTTGTACCAGTGCTTAGAGTTTTTTGCTTTAATTACAATTTTTAAAAAATTAGTTCAAATTATTAGAAAATTCTACTTGAGAAATAATTGCTCTGCTCCAATATAATTTTGATTGCATTACAAAAAAAATATTTAGACAGTTGGGCAACTAAAGGTTGGTATAAACTCAAAGGAAATCAAAAAGAGGGATGCTCTTTTTAAAGATTAAAGATTATGTAAAGAGTAAGTTTTTAGTTATTTATAAATTGACCAATAAATTACCCAATAATTGAGCTATATCGTTGTTTGGTCTATACAGTTTGAAAAAACTTCGCTTCATGATAACTGCATAATTAATCAGCAAAAAACATAATACAATAATATTTATTCCTTCACCCAATTTGAATACTTAAATTACCATTACATATTTAAATGCCAGTTGATTATTGTGGCAATTAGATTTTCTAGTGATAGGAAAAATATCTCTCCAGGGAACAATCTAGATAACACTCTGCCCTTACACTGCGCTCGAAAGTAACATGTGGAAAACTTTTACTCCTAAGACTTTTTTATTAATTAGTATTAGCTTGATTGCAACAATAATTTTGGGTTCGCAAAATTTGGTAGTCAAAAAAAATATTGCCAAACATATTCCCGAAAAATCAATCGTTGCACCTATGTCGGCAACAGCAGTAGCTAGTTCATCCGAAAGCAGCCGTCAAGAATTTTTATTGGCAGCAGATTTAATAGACCGCAAACAGGGTAAGGCAGCATTAGCCAAGCTTCAAGGTTTGGAACAAGAATATCCTTTACTAGCTCCTTATATTATGCTTTCTCTAGGTAAAGCTTATCAATTAGAAAATAATCAAGCAGAGGCAGAATAAGTGTGGCAGAAACTGGTTAATTACTATGCCAATTCTCCCGCTACAGCAGAAGGACTATATTTGCTAGGCACTTTTAATCCTGCCTATAGGCAACGATCGATTATCAAGTTTCCTTCCCACCCCCGCACCCTATAATTAATTCGTCAAAAATTAGTCCAAAATCCCAATCAGCCTAGATTGATGGCAATTC
>CAKZYI010000234.1 GCA_937884735.1 uncultured Pleurocapsa sp. | reverse complement strand
TCAACCCATAGCCGACGAACTTTCAGAAGCTTATTCTCAGGTAAGTCCTCAGTTTATAGAAAAAGCTTTAAAGCACTGGCTTTCTATCATGCGTTACTGCGCTATGGCAATGCTGCTCAATAACCCAGAATATTTGAAAGAGGGAGTCTTGGATTGGCTAACAGATACGGTAAAGGCTCATCAGATGCAGTCGATAGAAATTGCTATTTATGATTTATTGTCTTCTAAGCTAAAAAAATCACTGCCTGAAGATCAGTTTGCTTTGATGCAGCCTTTTTTAGAACAAACTCAAGAGATATTGGGTGAGAAAGTTACAACTACAATAGGAGCATAGAAATGATTGAGGTTTCCAAGTTAGTCGAAGACAAATCATTATTGGGCAATTATTTTGCCAGTAGTGCTTATGTCCAGGGAGATTTTGAATTTGGTTTAATTGAAAATCGTCAAGGATCGCGTTTAATAGCTCTGCCAGAGGTATTGCTTCAGGCGATTAATGTCAGTCTCAAAGAAGAAGTAGGCTCGGCTGCAGGCATTGTTTTATTTAATTGTGGTCGCTGGTGGGGAAAAAGCTTTTATCGACGATTTAACGAGGAATTGAGCGAATATTATGGTAAACCCATCGCTCAAATGGAAATGGTAGAGTTATTGCAATCCCTCAAGCAATGTTGGAAAACTCACGGCTGGGGAATTTTGAATTTGGAAATGGATTACTATCAGCAGGGCTTCTTAATCATTACAGTCGAGAATTCTGCTTTTGCAGAAACAGCCAATGTTGAAAATCAGCCTCAGTGCTTCTTAGAAGCAGGAATTTTTAGTGCCTTTTTTAGTGGTTTGACTGGTCGCAATCTTCACTGCGTACAAACCTCTTGCGAGTCTATGGGAGCAGAATCTAATCGCTTTGTAGTCGGAATACTAAACAGGCTCAAACCAGTAGAAAGTTGGCTAGAGGAAAATCAAGACCACGAAACCATCATGAAACGATTAATTAATAGCTGAGATACGCTCAGAGTTAATAGATTGAGCAATTGATGTGTGCAATAAACAATAAGGAGTATTTACTTTGGTAAAAACAGTTAAGCTCGATCCAATCGATCAAGAAACCTCAATTAAAACTAACGATAATCTTTTATCTGGTTTACTGAGCAACGAGATTAATGTACTACCCCAATGCGGAGGCAAAGGAAGGTGTGCCACTTGTCATATTTATATTAAAGATGGCATGGACAGTCTTTCCCCTCTCAATCGTCAAGAGCAGCGTACTTTGGGCACAATCACTACCTGTAGTAAAAATTCACGCCTGGCTTGTCAAGCGAGGGTAATAGGAGAGGGCGTAGTAGTCGAACTACCTTCGGGAATGTATGTTAGCGAAATCAAAGATATTGAGAGTTTGATTGGTCGTCGAGCAGAGAAAAATATTCTTCATCCCCTTAGCGGAAAAATCTTGGTCGAGCAGGGTAAATTAATTACTCGTTCGATGATTTCTCAACTGCAAGATACTCAATCGACAGTAAATCGATATCTAAATCAAACTTGAGAGGTTTGATTACATTGAATATTGTCAAATTTTAAAAAATAAAAAATTTTATTTATGTTGAAACAAATAACCAAATTAACCATAGAAGCAGATGGTCGCTATGCTACAGACCAAGAACTAAAGTTTCTTAAGGATTATCTAGATTCAGTTGACCTGCGCATAAGTGCTTATAAGAAAATTAGTGAAAAATCAGAACAGGTTTTAGATCTAACAAAAAGAAAGATGGATGTAAAGGATTCTCAATTATTTGTTAGAGGTTCTAAAAATTTAAGCTCTATCTGGCGAAGAGATGTAGCAATTGTACTGCGTTGTTCTGTAGCAGCGATGTTGATCAATGATTTAGATTGGCTGCGAGATAGTCTTTTACTGTGGCATCGCACAATTGTTAATGCTAACAAGACAGAGCATATTTCTGAAGCTACCTATAGGGTAATGCCAGAGGTAATAAAAGAATATTTAACTGATGAAGAAATGAGATTGATTTTACCAGTGTTGCAGCTCGATCAAAGCATTCTTAGCTCTTAAATAATCAATAGGATAGAAAATATTTAAATTTAATTTTTAGAAGTCATGGAAAAACAATTACATATATATACAAAATATCAAGATAACCACTGGTTGAATATTGCTGAAGCTGCTGCTGTAGTTGGTTCAGTTGCTGGAACAATCGCTTCTATTTTTCTAGAAGAGATGATCTTAGCCTCAATTCCTCTTTCGGCTTGTGTCGCCCTCAACTTGATTAATCGTAAAAGAATTTTAAATCTAGTAACTACAAAAAACAACGAAACGATCGCAACTTTATCACAACACAATCAAAGTGACCACGCTAATATTTGCGATCAGATGATGCAAATACAGCAGTCAGTCACCAGTGACCACGATCAATATGAAATAGAGTATAAACAGATCTCAGACAATTTAAAACAGATAGATTTAAGCTTCAAGGATAAAATTCAAAAGCTAGAGACGCAATATAAAGAATTATCATCCAAAACCGTAAAATTAGCTCAAAGCACTACTTTTAGTTCTGCTGAACTGTATTATCAAAATGCCACAGGTTACCAGAAAATGGGAGAAAAACAAAAAGCGATCGAAGAATATACTAAAGCTATTCAAATCGATGGCGAATATGTAGAAGCATATGTCGATAGAGGTATTTTGTCTGCAGACATAGGTAATAAACAGCTAGCTGTAGAAGACCTGCGTAAAGCAGCGAAATTGTACTTCAAAAAAGGAAATTTAGATAACTATAAGTTAATTAAGCAAAAAACTCAGGATATTTATCAAATATATTCTAGTTCGGCTACTGCAGACAGGGATTATAGGCAGGATTCTGAACAGGTGTTAGCCAATAGTTTATTTGTTTAATGCCTGCTTTATGCCGATAGGTATTTAATGGTTATGTCTTCAGAAGTTGCATATCAATCAAAATACAAAATTCTTCATTGTCTTGGTCAAGGTCAATATGGTCGGGTTTTTTGTGCAGTCCATCGTCAAACAAAAAAACTGGTTGCACTCAAAGAGCTCGACCGACAAAAGTTCCCTACGAGAATGTTTTTGAGGGAATTGGGCTTTTTGGTAACTTTGCAGCATCCCAATATTGTTAGCTGTCGAGGTTTAGAATACAGCCAAACTGGAAGATTCATGGTGATGGATTATTGTCAGGGAGGCACTCTAAGAGAGTTAATGGAGTCTAAAGATAAATTAGATCCAGCTGTAAGTTTGAAGTTGATTACAGATATTTTATCAGGTCTTGAATATGCGCGCGATCGCAGTATTGTTCATCGGGATATTAAGCCAGAAAACATTTTACTAGAACGACGAGAAAGTGGTTATATTACTCGTATTGCTGATTTTGGTATAGCTCGTCTGGGGGAAGATGTAGATGCAACCCAGATAGATACGGGAGACACAGGTTCACCTGCTTATATGGCACCAGAACAATTTTATGGCCGTTATTCTCATGCTTCCGACCTTTATGCCGTAGGAGTAATGCTTTACGAACTTTTGGTGGGAGACAGACCATTTTTAGGCGCTTTTAGCGACTTAAGAAATTCTCATCTCAACCAAACAGTAAATCTTCCCCATACAATTCCTTTTTTGCTACGTTCAACGATTCACAAAGCTTTACAAAAACTTCCCCAGCGACGGTTTAATTCCGCATCAGAAATGCTCAAATCTATTCGCCTAGCTCAGGTGGCTCTAGAATCAGATTCTAAAGTCAGCTAGCAATGACTAATGATTGATGACTGACTAATCGTGAGAAATCCAATCTAAACATTTTGAATCGTCAACTAACTCTTGTGCTAGAAGAAAACTAGAAATTGTCCAATTTTGATATTTTCTGGCTTCTTTGCCGACTAAACGACCATTTTTACCATCATAATATTCTGCCCATTCGTCTTTGTGAAGACGTTTAGCAGCGATCGCAATCGCTTTATTTGCTAAGTCTAAGCGATCCATTTTAACAGCAGCAGCGACAAAGAAACACAATAGTACTGGCCAGTTACCGCCGTTGTGATAAGACCAGGGGCGATTTTTGGGGTCACATCCCGTAAGTATCTGCCAGTCTCTGCCTTTGAGTGCAGGAAAACAAATTTTCATAGGCATCCACCCAACCAAATCTTCCCATTTCTGCTCGATAGTATGCATGATAATTTGACCCTGTTGGCGCATTACCAGAGAAGATAAAATTGACATCATATTCCCCAAAGCAAAGAAGCGACAATCAAGATGAGAAGGGCCTAAGTTTCCTGCTAAATATCCTCCTTCTTCAGGAAACCATTCGCTCAACTCAGCATAGGGAATCGATTCGGCATAAATATTAAACTGATTTAGCGCATCTTCCCCATATTCTTCGGAGTTATAACGATAAATAACGTTTAGCTTTTCTGGATCTAGCCAATAATTATGACGAATATGATTAGTAAGAGGTGGAAGACGATTATCAATGGCTTGAGTAATTTTGATATTTTCTTTGTTATCTAGCAATAATTCCTTGGCACATTTGAGAGTAGTGTGAAACAATGCCTGAATTTCTAGAGGATGACCGTTAATTCCCATACGACGGTCGATCATGCACGCACCATCAGGCACTAGCAGGGTGGGATACATATCAAACCTAGCGGAAAGACATAATTCAATTATTAATCTAATGCCTTTTTGCATTTCTGGACTATGGGCAAAAGAGTTTTCTCCTGTGGCTTTGACATATGCCCGCAAGACAAACATCCACCACAGGCAAGAGTCTACGGGAGTAACCCTGCCAATTGCATGGTCGCCAAAATCAGCCTTGAGAAATTCTTCGTCTCCTTGGTGCAGCACTTTGAAGCTAGCGGGCATCAAACCCCTTCCAGGTTCGAGAAAATCTAGCTGCTTTTCTTTGATTTGTAATCGAAGAGTTTCTAACAAAAAATTTTTAACAATTTCTGTCCGTCCACGAATCAGAAAGATTAAGGCTGCGGGAACAAAATCCCTGACAAAACACTGATCGTAATTGAGGGAAGGCGAACTATAGTCACAGGCTGCTAAAGTCCCAATGGGGCAACCTCGATAGTAGATAATCGATGACTCTAAGGCTTGCCAAGCTTCGGCAGCAATCACATAACTTTGTTTTGCAGTCAATTGTTTAGAACCCCTGTTTAATACGATTCAGCTAGTCGCTAAAAATATTAAAGCAGATAATTACAGTAAAACCCTGTTCGTGGCATATTATTTGAGGATGGGTTGACATTCAGCAGCAAAAATTAGTTGAATTTAAAATAATTTAGATGAGTTTAGCTGAAATATTTCAAGCGATCGAAGAAACACGGTTATTAAAAACACTCTCGCGGCATGAAAAAATTTTTTTTGTCGGAGAAACAGAGCCAATAAAATACATTCAGGATTTCTTTGCTAGTTGTAAGCAAGCTGACAGTAATTTTTACTATGATTTGTCGGCTTATTCTTTAAAAGATATTTATATCTTTCTCTCAAAAGATGTTAAATATAGAGCGATCGTTGTTGTATCAGTTGTAAGTGAAACATCTTTATTTTCAGAAGTACAGCAAAAACTTTCTAGCCTAAAAATAGAAATTCCAATTATTAGATTATTTGCTGATATTTTTATCAACTTAATGTGTCATAGAGACTTGCTACAATTAACATCTAATCAATTAATCAAACCCAAAACTTCTTATGCTATTATGACGACTCCTAGGTCTGGATCGACTTATTTTTGCGACCTATTAACCTCTACAGAAATTGCTGGTTATCCTATTGAACATTTGCGACTAGCAAATCAAGAACTAGCTTTGAATTGTGATTTTGACTATTTTAAACTTCTGTTTAATTTAATGCACCATAGAGTCTCTGACAACCAAGTTTTTGGTACAAAAATAATATCTCATTTCTTGTTTGAACTAAGAAAAGCAAGACCCAAATTTAGGAATATATTTAAGTTGATTGATAAATACGTCCTTTTAGTCCGACAAGATAAAGTGGCTCAAGCTGTATCTTTAGTAATAGCTCAAAAAACAGCAGTATGGCATATTCAAAAAAACAATAGTCAAGAAGATGCAGGCGATCGCACATACAAATCAGCATTAGAAAACATCG
>CAKZYI010000233.1 GCA_937884735.1 uncultured Pleurocapsa sp. | reverse complement strand
GCTCTGTCAAACAGTCTAACCAAATTGTATTGAGAGTTAAACCTGCCCCTGGAGAGCTAGCCCCTCAACTCCTACAAAGAGCAATATACAATAAATACTCATCAGGGTTTTGGGTAGCGACAAAACCTGAATTTACTCCTGTTAAATCGGGAAAAAATGACAAGACTTGGATTCTTGGTAACAACTCCAACAAGTTCAAGCAAATAACCGTAGCTGAAACGATGGAGGAAGGGAGTACTTTATTAAAGCTTCCCGCTGGTAGTTATGAAGTAGCCAAATTCCCCGTCGAAAAAATTCAACAAAATCAATATGGCACAGTTCAAATATATAGTGATGAGAGTTTTCTCTCTTATGAGATTAAATACAATTCTGATTCCTCAAAAGACAGTTTGCCTACAGAAGAAGATCTTCAAGTACTAGAGATAGAAACCCCAGCGATCGATCGCATTGTTAATCAACTAAATTTAAACAACAAATCACCCCAGGATATTCTCCCTACAGTCAAGCAATTTTTTGCCACAGAATTTGATTATTCCCTAGAGTTAGCCAGACAGGGTGTTAACAAAACCCCCCTATCTGCTTTTTTATCACAACATCGTTCTGGACATTGTGAATATTTTGCTACTGCTACCGCCTTATTACTTCGTAGAGTGGGCATCCCGACTCGTTATGTGGTGGGTTACTCCGTTCACGAATTAAGCCAGCTAGAAAAGCAATATATAGTGCGATCGCGTAATGCTCATGCTTGGACGCAAGTCTACATTGATGGTAGATGGCAAACTTTTGATACTACTCCCGCTTCTTGGATTGCTTTTGAAGATCGCAATACATCCCATTGGCAAGATTTTAAAGATATTTTTTCTTGGATTTGGTTTAAGTTAACCCAAACCATAGCTGTATTTAAAACTATAGGCAAAGGAAAATACCTCTGGTTGCTAGCAATACCTCTAGGAGTAATTTTGGTTCGGCAATTTACTACTTCCACAGAAAAGCGACGTTTAACTGCCCAAAGAATTAATCAGAAACAAGCTCATAATCCTCCTGTTGGAGAAGATTCAGAACTAAATTTAATTGAACTCAAATTAAACAAACTAGGGCTTCAACGCGATCGCTCTCAAACTTGGCAAGATTGGTTGATTGAGCTACAAGATAATTCTCAAACTTCAGATATAGTTAAAGGGCTAGAATCGATTCTCAAACTACACTATCGTTACTGCTTCGATCCTCAAGGTATAACCCCTGAAGAACGAGCTAAACTGCGTTCTGATTGCCATTCGTGGCTAGAACAACACCATGATTTCACAATTAGCAGTTGACGGATTGATGTTTGACTATACTTACAGGTTGACAAAATCAATGAAAGTTATAATATCTTAATACTATGGTTAATATGTGTTTGTCTTTTTGTGGTCGACCGTAATAATTGAAATTGAAGCGGAAGTTAGCTATTAGAAACGAACTAAAAATACCTGAAAATATCAAAAAAAGAGGAAAAATCAAATGCTCGCGCTTTCATTAGTGACTCTATCCGTCGCAGCGATCGCTCTGTTTATTAGTTTTTATATAGATGACGATGTTTTTAAAGCTGCCATCAGGTTTACTTCTATCGCTTTTTCTTTAGTAACTTTGTTTTGCGCTCCCTGGATTTTAAAATTATCTTTAGTTGCCGTCTCTTTAGTCATTGCTTCTTTGAGTTCTTGGTCAACTGAAAATTTCTAGTAAATTATATTTGGTTAGATAACTAAAGTTAATAGCTATTCACACCTCAAATAAATCCATCAGACAACGATTTCTGATAACATTACGAAATATTAACAATAGAATTGTTTGTTTATTTAAAATATGAATTTATTATTTGCAGTAGCAGGAGAATTTCCTACTTACTTTGTTGCCGTATATGTGGTTGGCTTTGTAGCTGCTGTATCCATCGGCTCAATTGCCTGGTACAACTCCAAACGTCCTGCAGGTTGGGAAAATGCAGAACGCCCTGATATAGTCCCAAAAATGAGTGAAGAAGAGAATGCTGAAGCTAAAGATTAGGTTCAAAATCTTTATGCTTTGATTATTGGTTTTTTATTTTGGGCGTTGGTGAATCAAAGTATGATTTTAAAAATTTCTATATTAGATTTCTTCT
>CAKZYI010000232.1 GCA_937884735.1 uncultured Pleurocapsa sp. | reverse complement strand
GGAAGAATTATCTATGGGAATGTCTGGGGATTATCTACAGGCGATCGCAGCAGGCGCAACTATGATTCGTCTCGGAAGGACAATTTTTGGCGAACGGCAATCATGAGTCATGAGCATTTGTAAGCATTCAAGGGTATATGTCAACTAGTTTTTAAGTAATAAGTAGTAGTGCTAATCGATAGTTGAATTGTAGGCTGCGTAAACTGCCTGGACGTTATGCCAGTTAAGGAAAATACGAGCTATTTGTTCGGCTAATTGTGGCTGATTGCGACTAATTAACCATTGTAAAACTGGTTTTAAAGTGCGCTCATTAAGACTTCCACCCAAAGATAATATTCCCCAAAGAATGCGATGTAAAATTGTCATTTGAATCATCATTTTGACATCAAAAGTAGGATGTTTTTTATAAAAAACAACTCCCATTTTTCCTCTTTGAATCTCTTGTTCGATCATCTTAGGAATTTGCTCCAAATTAAATGCAGGATGCCAATGATATCCCATTGCTTTGGGACACTTGATTAGTTTTAAATCTAACTTTTTCAAACGTACTCCCAACTCTAAATCTTCCCAACCATAAAGTTGAAAACCAGTGTCGAATAAACCAGCTTCTTCTAACCATTTACGAGCGATCGCGACATTTCCTGTAGCAAAGTAAGCAGCCGAAAAATCGGTTATTTTATATGGTTCGGAAGTAGGATTATCAAAGTTATTTGTATTAATTACTGCGCCGTAAGTAAATAGGCGATCGCTTTTGAGGTCTTGTTTCCCTTTGACTAAAGCATCAGCGTGACATTGTAGAAAATTTTCTGTCACAACCAGATCGCTATCGATAAAAATTATTGTATCTCCTTGGGCATTAATAACGCCTAAATTTCTTGCTGAAGCTGCTCCTTGATGATTTTGCTCAAGAACTTTTACATGGGGTAGCTGAATTTTGTTTTCTGTCAGCCAAGTCAAAGTTTTATCCGTTGAACCATCATCAACTATGACTATTTCATAATCACTTATTTTATTGTCAGTAAGCTGCTGTTTTTCTAAAGCAATAACGCTTTTTTGTAGAATTGGTAGTCGATTGTAAGTTGGAATTATGACACTAATGTACATGGACAATATATTGTTATATGTTTCACTTTTACTTATTTTCAATCAGGTCAATAAAGGTAAAATAAACAACATTAAACAGGTTAAATAAATAACATCGAACATAATCTTATTAAATACAAAAAGTAAACTTGTTTTTATGATTATTTTGGGGAACTATAAATGCACGCCAACAATAAGATCGAATTTAATCGAATTATTACTTTGAGAGAGTAACACGCCATTAACTAAAAAATATGGTAAGCGAAAATAATGAAACAGAATGATAAGCCTAGCATAAAGAATACCGCTTCGCGCCCTAAAAGATTAGCTAGCACGTCACACGAAGTTAGTCCTAAAGCAAATTCAATGGCTTCGCTAGACTTTAACCAGACAAGTATACTGGTCAAGACTTATTGGTTCTTAGGTGGTTATGCAGTATTTCTAATTTTGACTATTTTAGGCAGCGTTTACTATATCAGCAGCAGTTTGGAAAAAATTCATCAGTCAACAATCAAATTTGACGAACTGAGCCATGAAATAGAGACACTCAATCAATACTTTGTTCGTCAAGCAAAAGATCGTAAAAATTTACTATTGCGAGGACACAATCCTAAAGACCTAAAAAAGTATTCCAATCGTGTCGATAAGATGAATCAAAAAATTCATCTTAAGATAAATGAAATTGAAGAGAATCCTTTATCAGCAACTTATCAATCTGATTTAGATCTTTTTAAGATTGAATATGATATGTTGATACGTATGTATGGACATAGCTATAATATTTTTGACAAAACTCAAGACTATCAAAAAAGCGATCGCTTTGTTCGAGGATATGGAGGAAAAGTTGGTCAGGAACTGCTTGATATAATACATAACATCAAACAAGATAGACAAAAGCTATTACAAGATAATCAAAAAAATATTAGAAATTTTTTAATAATTAATACCAGTGGTCTTGTATTGATTATTCTGGCTTATTCAGGTGTTTTAGTCGCCGTTGTAACCGATCCTATTCGTCGAATTGTTCGCTTTACCAACTTTTTAGAAACCGAAAATGGCGAGAGATCTATTCAAATAGATCGAACCAATCAAACAGACTCCCAATTGCTTTGTGTCAAACAGGCTCAAACTTATCCAGAAGTCCAAGAAGATGATGAAATTGGCTATATGGTTGATACTTATGGCAGATTGATCGATTCAATTGTAGAATATAGCAATACCCTAGAACAAAAGGTAAAAAAACGCACGAATGAACTACAAGTAGCCTAAGAAATAGCGGAGGTAGCCGACAACAACAAAAGTAGTTTTCTAGCTAATATGAGTCATGAATTGCGTACTCCCCTCAACGCTATTCTTGGCTTTACCCAATTGATGCAGCTAGACTCATCTTTAAAGCGATCGCAAAAAGAAAAACTAGAAATTATCAATCGTAGTGGAGAACATCTACTTTCTTTAATCAACGATGTCTTAGATCTTTCCTAAATAGAAGCTGGTAAAATAGAAATTAATTCCC
>CAKZYI010000231.1 GCA_937884735.1 uncultured Pleurocapsa sp. | reverse complement strand
GGAAGATTCCACGATGCATTAACGGAGGAGATGGACTTCTAAAGGAGTTGTGAGTGTTCTTTTTCCCCTTGACGTTCGATCCTGTTATGTATGAAAGTCATGCTCGGCAAAAAGCTCTAAGTTCGGAGCTTTTTACGTAGTTGAAAAACAAGCAAATCTAAGCTTGTGAATTTAACCGCTTTGTAGTTTAACTGATCGCTAGCCAGATTATACTACTTAAAGCTATAACTCCTGCTAGTAAGCCATAGGTTTTGTGAAATCGATTTAGAATGGGTTCGATTTCATAGCTTGCTACTAAACGATCGCGATTTAACATGGCTGTATGATTAATCCAAGTTTGTCCATCGTACCAGCCCGACTCTTCATAAAAAATGCGATCGCTTTTTAAACGATCTTAGATATATTTCCAACCTAAATAAATCCGAGAGATAAATATCCCTGTCAAAAGAGCAATACCATCCAAACTAGATAAAACACAATGAAATACATCATGTCTGGGGACAAAAACTGACATTGCTAAAGGAATGGCTAAAACTGCACTCCAAAAGCATACCCAGATTATTTTCTTGCTATATTGAGCAATTTCTAAAGTTCCCCAATCAAATAGCCATGACTCTTTCAGCTTTTCATATTCGTTGATTGGTTGTTGTTCGATGGGAACAGGGCAAAAATTTATCGTTGATTTATTCATGGATGAAGTTTAACTAGACATGTAAAAATATTCAACAACGCTATCGATAAGACATGAGACAAACTCTAATATTATCGCTTTCGATGCGCTCGGCGTGTCCCCATAATTCTTCTAGATTATTATACTCTCTCTCTTCAGTAAGAAAGATATGTACAATAACATCTTCATAATCTAGAACTATCCAGTTACCTTCTTTTTTGCCCGAAACTCTTATAGGTAAGCGATTGTAGCCTGCTTCAATTTTCTTATCTATGGATTCGGCGATCGCTTTTAATTGAGTCCCTGAAAAACCCGTGATAATTACAAAATAATCAGCCAAATAAGAAACTTCAGATACATCTAGCAACACAATATCTTCGGCTTTTTTATCTTCGGCTGCATCGGCAATTTGTAGAGCTAATTCCTTACTATCAACGGCAATCGGATTTGTTTGTTCTTCTGTAGAAACTGACTGTTGTGGTGATAATTTACTCATTCAAATATATATATAAAAATTTTGTTGTGGTTTTGATAGGATTTCATGAGTGGACAAATAATTACTTAATTAGCTATATATTCTTGGCTTTGGTTAAAGCCCAATTTCTAGTTAAGATAGTGCGAGGATGAATGATTTTTTGCTGACTTACTAAATATTTTAAAGAATAATCACTGGTTTGTTGCACGCATTTGTAAAGATTTCTTTTAGCTGTATCCCGCATCGCGTTTAATTCTGCATTGTCTCCTCGATTTGGTTCGAGGGCATCAGCAACAAAAACTACGCAGCTTAACTTACCCATCCCTGGTATACCAAGGGTATGATTGGCGATCGCATCTAATATTTTTGGATCTTTTACCCCAAATTCTTGCTGTGCTACCACCGCGCTAATGTCAGCATGAATTAGATGGGGAGATTTGAGGCAAATTTCATCTACTTCTAGCTTGGCTTCTTTTGCTATTTTGAGCAGCTTCTTTGGTGGAAAGAACTTGGCTAAATCGTGCATTAAACCTGCTTTGGCTGCTTTTTTCTCGTTGAGTTGATGGCTACGAGCCTAATCATTACAGGTTAGCTCCACACCTAAATTATGCTGCAAACGGTGTTGAGAAACGTTTTTCTCTAGCCAAGAAATGACGCGATGCCTTTGGCTAACTTTATAATCGCCCATGTAAAGTTGGGAGGGTTTTTATTTAAAAACAATCATAATTATTATTCTAGGCTTTTATCTCTCAGCCAGTTCAAGTAATTCCTTATTGATTATTATACACTCAATTGAGTCAAGATAACTTTTTAAAAACAGAAGTGTTACTTTGGGACAATAATAAAGTCAATACTTTGATAATTAACAATAGGATTAGTCTTCAAGCAAAAGATGCATAAACTGTCTGAAGGCAACAATTGAAAATAGGAACAAACAATTGTGTAAATATAAAAAACGCAGTCAAAATTATTAATAATTAATGTATGACAGGCTGTCATTTGCACAAAAAAAATTTCCCTGATAGATTCAAATACTATCTTCAGGACTGCTAAACCAAGCTTTTAGCTTTATTTAGTAAGTCAATTATTTTGAGAATCTAAAAAACAAAGAGTGAAGCAACAATATAATTACGGGACTGTTTTAAACTTACTGTTACTGTTAATCACAATTCCAATTAGTACCAAAAAAGCTTACGCCACACAAAAGCCAACCAAAACCGAACCAGAAACTGCGATCGAGCAATGGCAGTCTCAGTCAGATAATGTCGACAATTCAATAGCCGTAGTAACTGGAATCGACCTAGAAGAAACTCCGACAGGAATTGAAATTGTTTTAACTATTGTTGGAGCTAGAAGACTTCAAGGTATTACTTCGACAGAGGGAAAAAATCTAGTTATTGAGATTCCTAACGCTCGACTTGAATTATCAAAACCTTTTTTTGTCCGCCAAAATCCCATTGAGGGTATATCTGCGATCGCAGTTACAGCTCGACCGAATGGATCGAGAAGAAACGTCAAAGTCGTTATTTTTGGAGTTGATGGAGTTCCTGAGGCGCAAACAATAACAACAAATCAAGGCTTGACTATTAGTGCTACACCACCTACTCCCATAGCAGAAACAACCGCATCAGAAGAAATACCAGCAATAGATATTATCGTTACTGCGGAGAAGAAACCAGAACAAATACAGGATGTTCCCATCAGCATTACTCCCATCACCAAATCAGAAGCCGAAGATGGAGATATTACGACGTTTAGAGATATTGCCGAAAATACTCCCAACTTTACTACCTACAACACTAATAGCCGTAACTTTGTTACCTATAGCCTAAGAGGGTTTAGCAACTTCAACTTTATTTCTCGCGATTCAGTTGCGTTTTATATTGATGATGTTCCCTACGACTACAACAACTTTTTGGGTATAGAAGTAAACGATAACGACCGGGTAGAAGTATTAAGAGGCGCACAAGCTACACTTTATGGCAGAAATGCTCAAGCAGGAGTAGTTAATGTTATTACCAAACAACCTGCTGACGAATTGGAATTTAGTGGCAGTGTTGGTTATGGAAATTTCAATAATTTTCAGACACAGGCAAGCGTGAGTTCTCCTATTGTCGCCGACAAATTATCTTTTCGTCTTTCAGGGAGTTATGAAAGTAGAGATGGTTTTACAGAGAATACTTTTTTAGATGAGGATATTGATTCCCAATCAGGATTTACTACCAGGGGTAAACTACTTTGGACTCCCACCGAAGACTTGAGCGTGGCGTTTAATGCTTCAGTAGATGATTATAACGACGGCGCACAGCCCTTTGTAGCTTTAGATGCCGAAGATCCTTTTGAAGTCGAACAAAGCTTTGATGGTTTTACTGATGTTAATACCAACACCCAATCTGTCAGAATTAATTACGACCATTCTGCATTTCGCTTTACCTCTATTTCCGCCAGGCGGTTTTCCAGTTCGGATTTTGAAAGTGATGTCAATATATTTGAACCGACTCCCGAAAATTTAGCTATTCAAATATTTGATGTAAATTCTGATTCTCTTTCTCAAGAACTTCGTTTCCAATCCGCCGAAAATAGTAAAAAATTCCAATGGTTGCTAGGAAGTTATCTCGAATTTAGAGATTTTGAGGTTAACGAAAGTAGCTTTATTACGGCAGGGGGAATAACTACTACCAGAGCAGAAATAGATGAAGATACTTTAGCGTTTTTTGGTCAAGCCAGCTATAAACCAATCGAAGCTTTAACCCTAACGGCGGGTTTGCGTTATGAAAGTTTTGATAGTGAGTTAAGCAATGAAAACATTTCCGACTTTACAGGCTTTGAACGTACTGTAACCACCTTTGATAACATCGAACAGGATGATGATATCCTATTACCTCGTTTTGTAGCGCAATACCGCTTTAACAATAGCGCAATGGTATACGGTTTGATCGCCCGTGGCTACAAACCAGCAGGAGTTAATTATTTTGCCGATATTGAAGAGTTGTTGACTTTTGATACCGAGACTTCTACCAACTATGAAATTGGAGTAAAGACATCTTTTCTAAAAAACCGCCTCAAGCTAAATCTAGCTGCCTTTTATAGTCCAGTAAATAATTTCCTAATAAATGCTATAGATGTTTATACTTATGCCCGTCAAGTTGCTAACGTGGAAGCGGATATTGCTGGGGTAGAAGTGGAGTTAAGAGCAACTCCCTTTGAAGGCTTT
>CAKZYI010000230.1 GCA_937884735.1 uncultured Pleurocapsa sp. | reverse complement strand
CTGATAAAATAGCCAAAGCGATCGCAATCCAGCCAATCGCAGAAATATTTTTTGCTTTTGACCATTTAAAACCCTACGAAAAAATTTTAGTCAAGCAGCAAATTACAGGAGTGGATACCAAAGGCAAGGGAATGTTGATTCGATTTGACAACAGCTTGAGTATTTACAGTCACAATCAACTCTATGGCAAATGGATGATTCGCAAAGCTTATGATTATCCTGAAACCAAACGTCAGCTAAGGATGGCTATTCATTATGAGAAAAATTCAGCAGAGCTTTACAGTGCTTCAGACATAGATGTCTTAGACGAAGAAGCGATCGCAATCCACCCTTTTCTTAGTCGTTTAGGGTTAGATGTTTTAGATACTAAAACTACCCCAACAAAAGTCAAAGCTAGATTGCAGAGTAAATCTTTCAAGAGACGACGCTTTACTAGTTTGTTGCTCGACCAGGGTTTCTTGGCAGGGTTGGGCAACTACCTTCGCAGTGAAATACTCTTTGTAGCGCGAGTGCATCCTATACTACGTCCAATAGACTGCGATCGAAAACAGATATCTGCATTAGCCAAAGCTGCGATCGCAATTCCTCAGCAATCTTATCAAACTAAAGGAATAACCAACGACCTAAAATTAGTTGCCAAGCTAAAAGCAGAAGGTTATCAACGGCGCAATTATCGTCATTGGGTATTTGGTAGAGATGAACGACCATGCTATGTATGCAGTACTACGATTGTAAAAGAGATTTCTGGGGGACGCAGATATTATTATTGTCCTAAGTGTCAAAGTATAGAATAAATTGTTGTTTTTAAAAATTTAAAAATCCCTCACGATGAAATGAGGGATTGAAAACAAAATATTGCAATACCAACTTATTTCGGGACAACGAAATTAACTAACTTATTCGGTACAACAATTACCTTTTTAACTTCCTTTCCCGCAATATATTTCTGGGCAATATCGGATTCGGTAGCAAACTTTTCTAATGCTGCTTTATCCGAACTTGCAGGTACTTGAATTGTGCCGCGTGTTTTACCCATGATTTGCACGACAAGGGTGATTTCATCAACTACCAAAGCTGATTCATCGACTTCCCGCCATTGCTGTTTGTGGACTGATTCTTTATGTCCCAAACTACTCCATAATTCCTCGGCAATATGGGGAGCAAAAGGTGCAAGCAATAATACTAGAGTTTCAATACCTTCTTGATATACAAGGGACTTTTCGCACTTGGCATCTTTGAGGGCGTTGCTTAACTTCATTAATTCGGAAACCGCAGTATTAAACTGATAGTCTCCCGTCAAGTCTTCAGTAATCTCTTTAATGGCAGTGTGAATAGCACGACGCAAGCTTTTTTCGTCTTTACTCAAATCTTTTGAAGATTCTTTAACTCCAGCAGGATCGAAACTAGTTACTAAAGTCCAAACTCGATTTAAAAAGCGATATTGTCCTTCCACATCAGCATCATCCCATTCCAAGTCTTTTTCTGGAGGTGCTTTGAACATGGCAAACATCCGCGCTGTATCTACACCATAATCGGCAATTACGTCTTCAGGAGCAACACCGTTATATTTAGACTTAGACATCTTCTCAAAAAAGACATCTAGCTTATCTCCTGTTTCGGGATCTACAGGCCGATCGCGATTGACATCGGCGGAAGGAATATACTTGTTAGTCTGAGGATTTTTGTAAGTCAAACCCTGCACCATTCCTTGAGTTAATAAGCGTTTAAATGGCTCATCAAAATTAAGCAAACCTCTATCTCGCAATACCTTAGTAAAAAAGCGAGAATACAATAGGTGTAAAATTGCGTGTTCAATACCGCCAACATATTGATCTACAGGCATCCAATCATTGACCATGTCTTTATCAAAAGCTATTTTTGAATTGTTCGCATCGCTATAGCGAAGATAATACCAGGAAGAATCAATAAAGGTATCCATCGTGTCGGTTTCCCGTTTTGCAGCTTTGCCACAGCGGGGACAATCAACATTTATCCAATCCTCCAACTGAGCCAACGGAGATCCTCCACGTCCCGAAAGTGCTATAGATTCGGGCAACTTTACAGGGAGATCTTTATCTGGTACTGGAACACTACCACAATCATCACAGTAGATTACAGGAATAGGGCAACCCCAATATCTTTGACGAGAGATTAACCAATCTCTTAAACGGTATTGTATGCGTGCTTTTCCATAGCCTTGTTGTTCGGCATACTCAATGATTTTGCCTTTACCTTTAACGGAAGCTGTGCCGTCAAACTGTTCTGAATTAACTATTGTTCCAGGTTCAGTATATGCTGCGGTTAGTGGTTCATCTGCATTTGTTCCTTCTGGTACGATTACCGTTTTAATTGGTAAACCCTTTTGCGTGGCAAATTTGAAATCTCTCACATCATGAGCGGGTACACCCATAACTGCCCCCGTACCATATTCATAAAGAACATAGTCCGCAATCAAAATAGGTACTTCTTCCCCATTAAAAGGATTTATTACTTTTCCACCAGTAAGAATACCCCGTTTGGGCTTATCCTCGGCAGTGCGTTCGATTTCACTTTGTCCTTTAATCTCTTCGATAAAGGCTGATACCGCTTCTTGTTGTTCTGGTGTAGTTACTTCTGGTGTTAAAGGATGTTCTGGAGCAAGTACCACATAGGTTACGCCATATACTGTGTCGGGACGAGTAGTGAAAACAGCAATTTTATCTTCTCTCCCCACAATGGGAAATTCCAAATAAGCTCCCACAGATTTCCCAATCCAGTTAGCCTGCATGGTTTTGACTCTTTCTGGCC
>CAKZYI010000229.1 GCA_937884735.1 uncultured Pleurocapsa sp. | reverse complement strand
AATAGCTCTTAATAAGGAAGAACTTTCTTGCAGAGAACTAAGTGCTTGACTGGAAAACTTATATTCGCCAAATTTCGTAAAGGTTCTTTCCCCACTAAAGCCAATATTAATAATTAAAATAGCTGTCATTGCCAATAAAACGCTATAGCTTATACCTTGCTTGATTCCAGAAAGAATTGGTTTGAATTTTCTAGTTTTAATTAATTTATTTTGGGCAGAACTATAAAACCCGAGAGTTAAAATAAGATAAATCGGAGCGAGATATATTGCCGTATAGCGGGCGATCTGAGCTAGTCCAAACGTCACCATACTCAAAACAGCATTTTTGCGATCGCCAAATTTAAGATACAACCAAAAGCAGTAGGTGGCTAAAAATACTGTCAACGCGCCAAATAAATCTTGAGTTACCAAACGAGAATGGGCAATAATATTGGGATCTAGGATATATATAATTAGCGACAAAAAAGCAGCTAAAGTACCATATAGTTGTTGACTCCAAATAAAGACTAAAATAGCTAGCAGCATCGAAGCAAAAATTGTTACCAACCTGCCAAAGTAAATGCGGCTATAGTGCATTTTGTTGGGATCAGTTCCAGCAATTTTAGTAACAATAGATTTTGGAACGGCACCACCAACTATGGCATTTAATGCCGAAAAAGGCATAATATTACGTTCGTTAACATTATCTGCCCCTCTTATAGAAGAATTACCCGATAGAATTGCCAAACCGCTATTGTAATAATAGGGTTCGTCGTAGGTTAAAGATTTTCTCAGCGGCACTGATAAACTTAGCAAATTAATTAAGCAGAAAAAGCAGCACAAAGCTAAAACAAAAACCTTTTTTTGCTTAAAAATTCTATAATTCAAATTCATGGCAAATTCCCGCCTCGATCGCGAAGATCGAAATAATTAATTATTCTTTTGCATATACAGTCCATCCAGGTAAACTATCAATTTCTACTTTTTTAGAAAACTCTGGTAAATATTTTTTGAGTACATAATCGGCATTGCCTTTTAACCAGTTGGGTTGACCATAGTGAGCTACAAACTTCATATCTTGAGGAATATGTTGCAAAAAATGTTGTTTGCTAACTTTGAACCCAGCTAATTCTCTATTTGCTACTGCATCTTCAAAATGATACATTTTTTGTTCTGCCATTAATGTCGATAATATATGCCAGGGAAAGTAAACTTCTCCAGGATGTTTTTTGGCATATTCGTAAGCAACCTGATGGTTATTGGTTTTGATTTGTTCGGCTCTTTCAACAAGACGAAAGACGGCTGGAAACAAATTATTAGTAGTTAAGGCAATAATTAATAATACAATTGCTAATTTAGTCGTCCGCTCTGTTTTCTGAAGTCGATTGTCATAAAATTTAGTTCCTAATTCGATCAAAATTAGACTGGCTGCTACGAATAGAAAATAAACCGTGTAGCTAAGGGCATTTTCCGCTCCGCCGATTTTAACTCTGCCTAATAATGAGGTTGGAATCATTAAAATACTGACGATTAGAAACATTATCCATTGATTTTGTTTGAACCTATCGCGCCAATTAAATTTAGTTAATGAATCAGAATTGAATAAAAACTGGTAAGAGATATAAAAAGCTATTAATAAACCAGGTAATAAAGTCTCATTCATCAATTCTTGACTAACTGATAGCAAACGTTTTATTTTATTGGGTTCCCACCAAGGTTGGTTGCTGGCAATAGTGAATAAATTGAATAGTAAAGGTTGAAAATCAAAAACTAAAATTAAAATCGTCGATATAGTCAAACCAGCAACAGTAAGGCAGATAATATAACGCTGAAAACATTTGCGTCCATCAGCCAATAATATATACAAAGGCAAGGCGACTAATATAGGCAGAGTTACTTGTTTAGTCCAAACTGCAAGTACGGCAAAAATAGCAGACAATATTAGAGGCAGAAACCGATCTTTTTGTTGGCGATAGTAGAGGATGGCACAGGAAATAGCACTCAAACCCAAGGCTGGAGAATCAGCATGAACCGTAAAAGCTGCTTCATACAGCACTTTGGACTGGTGAGCAAAAAAGCCAAAGAGAATAAATACCCCAGCAGAAATAATAGTTGCCTGAAAATTGCCCCAGTGCTTGCCCAGGCATAACCACATAATAGGCAGGAAGAAAAAGCTAATATTGATAATTGCCGCCAAAATAACTGTTGTGGTGGGTGAATTGGCTAAGGTGGCAGGAAGATAAATCAATGCTTTGATCGGACCATACATTTCTCCATTTACAAGACCACTATCAGAAGGATAATAGAGCTTATATCCATAAAGCATCGATAAAGCGGGAGCGAGTCGATTTCCACTCCAATCAATCAATACAGCCCGCAAAATTTCTCTGGTATGCAATGCACATAGCACCACTAAAGAAGTTGGAATAACAGCAGCAATTAATCGATCTAAAAAATTGAACTTATACAGCTTTTGATATATTAAAGTGCCAACAGCTAATGATGCTAAAAAACAGCATAAGAATATTATAATTATCTTCATAGATATTACCTTAATTAAATATTTTAGAATTTAAAATTATTTGGTTTAGTAAAAAACTTTAATTGTTTTATCCGACCATTGATGACTGTATGTTTTGTTATTTAAAGTAATGCTTTTCGCATTTTCATTGTTGAGGTTATCGGCATTTACCGAAACAATACAGCTAGGTTCAAAGTCCCGATAAGTGTTTTTTGTTTGTAAATTAGAAGAATCATTATCCACCTCAACATGTTGCATCTGAATGTTTGAACCAAGTTTTTCTTGTAATAAGATCCAGAGGGGATATTCCCAGTTATAGTTAGATATCGTACCTGGTGATTTAAGAGATAAGCCAATTTGAAAACATTCTCGATCTTTGATCTGTTCGGCAGCTTGAATATAGGAATTATCCGAACTTTTTAAATCCCAACGATTAAAGAAGTATTGCTCGATACGGGGGGTATTAATTATATTTTCAACCTTTCCAGTACGAAAGGCATGGCTATTAGCAATTAAAGGTCTAGTTTCGTTAAATAGCAACCAGGGAATGCTGGCTACAATTAATAAAGAAATGGCAATACTAGCGATCGCTTTACTGTTTATTGTGGATAAGCAGTAGCCAATAAAAGGTGCAAACAAAATAAATAATACTAAATGATGGCGACCATTAAATTGCTGAAATTTAACCAGGGTGCAGAATAGAACAAACCCAATAATAATCGCCCCTGCATAGATTTTTAAATTTGCTTTTCGCCTTAGTTTTTTATTGCTTAAAAAGATAATTATTGAGAGAGCAATAAACAGCAGGTGCAAGAAATTTCCTGCCATATCTTCTTGGTTAATCAAGCTGCTAACCCAGAAAAAAGTCGAGCTTCCTGTTTCCCCTGCTAATTCGATTCCGATAAAATTATGAAACTGTTGAATTACCTGCTCGATCGCATTATTTATTTTGGGAATAGGCGTGCCTAAATGAATGCTGAGATTTTTGACAATATTAGAAATTAAGATCCGAATGCCAAAAATTTCTGCTTTATATTCAGCAGTAAATTTGGGAGGTGCCCCTAGTATTGAACCAAATAATTGAAAGTTACGCAGATAGTGACCCAAAACAACTGCATTAACAACAATTGCCATTGTTAAAAACAATTGCCATATTTTCCAGCCCAAGCGTTTTAAACCGACATAAAATAACCAAACTAAAAAAGGAAAAGCAAATAAAGAGGCGGTTGTTTTGGTAAACATTCCTAACCCAAAACTAGCAGCTATTTTAAAGTCATTTCCCTGGGTAAATCCCTCTGTAATGGCAACTAAAATATAGTAGACGACGCAAGTAAGCCAAAATGCCACAACATAATCATTTTGGGTACTCGAACCTTGTAAAATACCCATCGGAATTGTGGCAGTAATTACCGCCGTAAATATTTGTCCCCGTTGATTTGCCCCAAGCTGTTTGGCAATCAAAGAAGTAGCCACAATACTTCCCACCATAGCCAACCACTGTACCAAATTTGCCAAGCGATCGCCTCCACTGAGTATTTGCAGGTGCATAATTGCATATTCTGCAAAAGGGGGATGATATAGCTGGGGTGGATAGTTAGTTGGATAATGGGCAATACTGCCATTTTGCATCCAGTGCATTATCCTGGTCATATGGTAGGTCATCGAGTCCCAATTATTGGGAGGTGCGATCGTAGCTACTGCTCCTACTACAGCGACAATTACGCCAATACTGCCTAAGAATAATTTTGAGATCGAAGATAGTCTGGAATGGCTTTTTGCTATTTCTAACTCTGGAAGAGATGCAATAATAGTATTGGAAGTATTAGATTGGTATTTGAAATTATTATTGGCAATTAAAGGTTCGGAATAATATTTAGATTTTTTGGATTTAACCTGTTGGCGTTGTTGATAATAAAGCCATGCTAATACGATGCAGGTAATGCTCCAAAATGCAGCGATTGCCGTCGTATTAATAAGACTAAACAGACTCAATACTTCTGTCGAAGCAGTTATTAATAAAGCAAAAGCGATCGTACTCAATAGTACAGATTCTCGCCACGGCTTTCCTCTTTGCAGCCAGATTAAATACAGCAAAAATAATCCTATTAAAGGAATGATGACTAACATTTATTTATAATTTTTAAACTAATAAGTAATATTTTTTTATAATTGTTTTAAACTCAAACACCAAACAACCACTTAGAATATGCTTTGTATCCCAGCAGTATGTTGGTAGCTAGCCAGCTAAAGCCCAAGCTAATTAAAGCGATCGCAATAAATAAAGCTGTAGAGGGACTATTAAACATATTAGGAACAAGGCGATCGCCGACAATATAGCTTAGTTCGACAAAAATTAGATGAATAAAATAAATGCCAAAAGAACAAGCACTTAAATTGGCAATTAAATTATTTTTCTTGAGGTATTTAGAAGCATTAATACCAAGAATCAAAGCAATATATCCTCTGAATAATTCTGAGGTAGCAGTTGGTCGATATAAAGTATCGCTAAAGCTCAATCCCAAAAATACAACCAGCAGACCAATAATAGTTACTGTTTTCAAGTCGTACATAAGTTTATTTATATAATTAATGTTTAATAAGATCGCCATCAAAATATAAGGTAAACACCATAAAGCAAAACCAAGAGAGACTAAAGCCAACCTTAGCAAGACCGATCTAATCCCTGGTTCGAGAAATATTTGAGATAAATTGTTAAAAGCAGTAGCCGCTTCTATATCGAAGGCATTATTAGAAAATCTCGATAATTCATAAGCTAATAAACAAACAAACAAAGCCACAGTAACATTGGAAAAAGTCCAAAGCTTTTTTATCCCTGTTACTTCCATAATTTTAATAATTAAAATGCCAAAAATTAGCAATGGTAAAAAATATAGGTGAAACGCTGCTCCGCCACAAAATATAATTTTGAATGGATCTTGCCACAGTTCGTTTAATCTCGAAAATTCGCCATTAACTATATATTTACTAAACTTATATACCAGATAAATTAGCGTCCAAACAAAATATGGAATCAATAATCTCTTCAAACGCAGTTGAAAGTTTAGCTTTTGCTTTTTTGATTTAGAAACTGTTAAGTAAAAAGATGTTGCCAAGAAAAACGGTACTGCAAAAGCAAAAAGATCGCGGATAAATAACCAAGTCCAAGAAACATCAGTTTCTCCTAAATCCGAATGCAATATTATTACTCCAAAAATTGCAATTCCTCTGACAAGATCGATTCCCCATAGTCTTTGTTTGACTGTCATTACATTTAGCATTCATCATTTAGCATTTATCATTGAAACCTAAGCAGTAAAGACTATGGTCGCAACTGTTGAATCCTCGCACCATACGTTTTTCTCCGCTACGGTCAAGGCTTTAAACCGCGGAATGCGGGGTCGCGCCACAATGTTTACTGTTCATTGCCGTTGCACGGTTTATCCGTGTTCAATGATTGGTCATAAAGAGCGATCGCCTGTAATAGTATAAGATTTGGTTTGATAGCCTAATTTACTCAACCAGTCTCCTGCTTCTAGCTCTAGCTCTTTTAACAGATCTGGCGATAACTTTTTCCAACTGCCAACCGAACTAGATTTTGCCGTATTTGCTGCGTATTCGCTAAATTTAGAGCGAGATTGAAGATTATCGATCTCGATAAAATCGAGGATTTTTTGACTTGCTAAAGTCGGATCTCTTACCAGATCTTCATAGGTCAACTGATAGTATTGAGATCGAGGCAGGCTTTTCGCACCTATAAAGGCACTATCTACATATCTGCGCCAAATCCAAATGCAACGATGCAGATCGTTGGTAGTTTCAAATTCTTTGGTGCGATCGCTTTCGACCCAAAATCGCGCCATCGAGCCAAACGGATAGCCCCCTGGATCTTTTGCCCCACAGCCGTTGCGATCTTTACGATACCAAGGACACTTAGATAAAGACATTGCCACATCTCGACCATCGCGAATAATGTGAATGAATTTGGCATCGGGGAAAGTTTGAGCCAGAAAGGGAATTATAAAACTGTTGCGGGGAGTCTTTTCGACAAAACGCAAATCGCTATCCCCGCACTGTCTCATCAACCAACCATAAACACTGCGATAAAATTTAGCCGCGTTTTTTCCAGACCACTGTTTGGTATGGATATATCTGACCGAGGCTTTGGTTAGCACTGGTTCAAAATGATAGCTAACCTCTGGTAACTGTTGAATACATTTTCCTAAAAAGGTCGTCACCGAACGAGGCGAACCGATGATGAAAACGGGCTGCTTTAGATTTGGCGAGATCGCCTTGGTAATTTGAGATAGAGATAGCGATCGCTGTTTTGGTTGATAAAATTTGCGGTCTTCGGCGATGGTCTGGGCGATCCAGCTAGGGAAGTTATACCAGGTAATTGGTTTTATTTGATACTTCCATTCTTCTCCCACAATGCCGTCGCGGACTTTTCTAAGCCTTGGTTTAATCTGTTGCCAATAATTCATGTTGCCTCTTGCTCGACCTTTAATAAGCGATCGCCTGTTAGATTGTTTAATTCTGTAACTTCACCGTTCGACCAAGTAATTTTCACCAAATCGGCTTTAGGGTATTTACCCAGTCCAAAATAGAGGCGGTAATGACCTTGAGAATAGTGAGAATTTTCCGACATTCCCACCTGCTGTATTTGTACTCCCATCGGAGTAGTTACCTCTACTTTTGCGCCAATGGCAGGATTGTTGCCCCCATTTCCCGCCAATTTAATTTGCAACCAATGATTTTTCGCACCGACATTTTGATAAAAAGCCGACTGCCAGATTTTGGAGGTATCTCGTTTTTGAATTTGGTTAATAATTCTCTGACGCAAAGATGGTGTT
>CAKZYI010000228.1 GCA_937884735.1 uncultured Pleurocapsa sp. | reverse complement strand
AGAAGAAATCTAATATAGAAATTTTTAAAATCATACTTTGATTCACCAACGCCCATCTTACTAAGAAAACAGCGATCGCTCTATTAGACTACTTTACTACTAGCTCAAAATAGCCTTGACCTCTTCAGTTTTCAAACGCGCACCCAAACAAGTAACAATTTTAGAAGAAGCCTTGGAAGCCAATTTTCCCGCCTCTTCGTAGCTCATGCCGTTAGTGATGCCATACAAAAACGCTCCTGCATACATATCACCTGCGCCGACAGTATCGATCGCCTGAGCAGGGAAAGGTTCAATTTCCATCAGCTTATCTCCATCAAAAATAACCGAACCTGATGCACCACGGGTAATAGCAAATCCTTTTGATATAGTCTTCAAGTATCCTACCGCTACATCAAAATCTTCTGTGTCTGCCATCAACAATGCCTCACTTTCGTTAGCAAACAAAAAGTCAACTCCCGATCCAATAATCTCTAATAGTCCTGGTTTAAAAAACTTGACCATATTAAGATCGGCTAGGGTAAAAGCTACTTTCTTACCTGCTGCTTGAGCGATTTCTTTGGCTTTAACAGCTGCTTGTTTGCTAGTTTCTCCACTAACCAAATAGCCTTCGATGTATGTATATTCGGCATTTTTAATAGCTTCAGGAATTAATTCTGCATCGCTAAAATCGCCTGAAATACCCAAAAAAGTATTCATAGTGCGATCGGCATCAGGGGTAACAAATACTAAACATTTCCCTGTAACTCCTGACTCTGCATTCTGAGTATCTAAGTTAGTTGCTACTCCACAATCTAATAAATCCTTGGTATAAAATTTTCCAGGCTCGTCATCAGCTACTTTACAAGAATAAAAAGCCTTACCGCCAAACTGACTTACCGCAATAAGAGTGTTCGCTGCTGATCCACCACAAGAACGTTTGGTGTCATACTCTGCTAAATTACTGACAATTTTGTCTTGAGCATCTCGATCCAATAAAGTCATGACACCTTTATCAATCCCCAACTCCCCTAAAGTTTCTGGAGATACTTCAAACTCAATATCTAATAGTGCATTACCCAAAGCGTAAACATCATATTTTGTCATAATGAAGCTAAAAATCCTGATTTGATTGAATATAAATATCTTTGCCAGTCTTGAAAGGGACTAGTCTTATGCAAGATACCATTATTAGAACTTTGGAATAAATATTTTTGCCTCAAAAATTAGGGTGTGCGATCGATTTTAAAAAAGAGGAAGAGAGAAGAAAGATATAATTATTGAAACTAATCCAGCAATTGCCTAAGCAAACGAGTAATTAATATCCGCCGATTTATTTATGTCACCTAACCTAGAAGCTCCTAGCAAAGAAAAAGAAGATTATCTAAACGAACTTCCAGGCGAAGTAGAAATGTCTCTGTTTGACCATCTCGAAGAACTACGATCGCGAATTTTTTATGCTTTAATAGCTGTAGCGATCGCAGCATTGGGTTGTTTCGTATTTGTTCGACCTTTAGTTCGCATTTTGGAAGTACCTGCCCAGGGAGTCCAGTTTCTACAGCTAGCACCAGGGGAGTTTTTCTTTGTTTCGATTAAGGTAGCTGGCTATAGTGGAATGGTTTTGGCTAGCCCCTTTATTCTTTATCAAATTGTCCAGTTTGTTTTGCCAGGATTGACTAGAAAAGAGCGTCGTCTGCTTGCTCCTTTAATCTTTGGCTCTAGTATTCTATTTTTTGCAGGTTTGCTTTTTGCCTATATTGCTTTAATTCCTGCTGCCCTTAACTTCTTTATCAACTACGGTAGTGATGTTGTCGAGCAGTCATGGTCAATTGATAAGTATTTTGAGTTTGTCTTACTATTACTGTTTAGTACAGGCTTGGCTTTTCAGATTCCTATTATTCAGCTTATTTTGGGTTTTTTGGGTATTGTATCTTCAGCACAGATGTTTGCAGGTTGGCGTTTTGTAGTTTTAGGATCGGTGATTATGGGTGCTGTATTAACCCCTTCTACCGATCCTCTTTCTCAATC
>CAKZYI010000227.1 GCA_937884735.1 uncultured Pleurocapsa sp. | reverse complement strand
TCTTCATAAAGGCGAAACAAAGCTTGATTGGTGGTAATCATACCGTCATATTCTCCATCAAGCATTAAATTGTGAATTTCGTCATATTTGCCCTGTTTAATATAGTCTTTTACCGTCTCGGTATTAACCATAATGTCGTGATAAGCGGCTCGTTTACCATCGGTAGTACGACACAAACCCTGAGAAATTACAGCTACCAAAGATTCAGAGAGAGCCATTCGCATGGCATCTTGTTCTTCTGCACTATAAAGAGTCAAAATCCTTTCGATCGTTTTTACTGCACTGTTTGTGTGCAATGTTCCCATTACCAAGTGACCCGTTTGCGCTGCTTTAAGAGCGGTATTGACCGTTTCTCGATCTCGCATTTCTCCTACTAGGATAATATCGGGATCTTCCCTCAAAGATGCCTTGAGAGCATTGTCAAACTTTAAAGTATTGATACCAACTTCTCTTTGTTTGATCAAAGAACGTTTACTTTGATGAACAAATTCAATGGGGTCTTCAATCGTAATAATATGCTTGGCATGTTCGTTGTTGATATAGTCTACCATTGCCGCCATCGTGGTAGATTTACCCGAACCTGTAGGTCCTGTAACCAAAACTAATCCTTTATGGGCATCAGAAATATCCTGAAATACGGGAGGCAAACCCAATTGTTCCATAGTAAGAATCTTGAGGGGAATCAGACGCATCACTAAAGCAGGACCCCTTAAGGTGTCAAAGATGTTAATCCTAACCCTGGCAAAATCGTATTGAGTAGCCCCATCAAACTCTAACTCATTTTTAAATCTTTCTACCTCTTCATCGGTTAATACTTCATGTATCCAACTAATAAAAGTATTGAGGTCTGTTTTGGGATAGTCACTGGGAGCCATTTCACCGCGATCGCGCATTCGCGGTACTTCTTCAACTCCCAAATGTATATCTGAATAACCTTGTTCGTAGGCTTTTTTGATAATGTATTCCAGAGAAGGCTGACCAGAAGAACGTTTGGGACGAATAGCTTTTGTTTCGGCTCTAGTCTCAGCAATGCTTTTTTTGGCATTAGAGTCTTGCATTGCTGATGGTATTCCAGTCGATACATTACTTCTGCCCAAAGTTGATGGAGGAGGAGGAGGCAATGGTCTCGAACCTGTATTCTGATTCATTTTATTATTGCTGTTTTGAATGTCATATTTTCTAAATTTAGTATGCCCATTACTATAGAGTTTCTAACAAGCTATTCTGTGATTAAATAGCTTGTATGCTCTATCTTTGATAGATTTTGATAAATTTTAATTGTGGTCAATATTTTGGTTATCACTAAATACTTTAAACTGTAATTATTTGGAAACAATTGAATTACTTAAATAAAAATAATCTACTTTAAAATATTTCTGATTAAATCTCGTTAGATATTCAATGATGACCTAAGTTTTAATTTTATTGTTGGTCAGCAAAATGTAGCTCAAATACACTATAAGCAAGAATACCTATAGTGCAAAAATAGACTTAATATTTAAACCAGAAGTATATACAAAAAAATATTAAATAGCCTTATATAGATACTTAAATAGTAAAAACAGTCTATAAACCACTGGGGATCATTAAAACTCAACATAAATTTGCATATTTAAAAAAATCTTTTAGGGCAATTGTAAAATTATATTTAAATAGATCATTTTGTAGATTAGAGTTTCTTATACTTAATAGTAACGATACAAGCGAGCTAGAATTTAGCTCAAAATATCTTTTTTTGTTGTTGTTGTTGAGCCTTAAAAAAATGGAATTAGTACAAAAAAATAGTTACTTAGACTTAATCAAAAGCTTTTTAATTTGGAGTTTTACTCTTACAGTGTGCTTGCTAGTAGTTGGTTTTCCTGTAGGTGCTTTAATCGTTATGATTGGCATTTTGGCTACCATAATTTTGCAAACAGTAATTCCTGCTAGTGCAGTGCTAGTAGTCACAGGAAGCATTTTTGCTCTAAATATCGGTATTGTTTTATTTGGTGCAGCAATTTTGGCTTTCAAGGGAATTTATCCCGAACAAGTTAGTTGGTTGAGTTGGCTACACGGACAAAATAACCTGGCTCAAACTCCTGTATACGCATCTTGTCCTTTGACATGTCAGTTTGAAATTAACGTTTAAGATACAAAATATAAGTTAAAGCATTGGGGTTGAAAATTTCTTGTTTTTCAACCTTTTTTTGTATTTGGTTTTTAATTTTTATCAAAAGCTAAAGGCGATCGCGTTTAATATCATAAATTGCCTTTTCCCAGTACCAAACATCAGCTTTACCTGGATAACGTTGCATCAATCTTTCCACCAGGCTTTGAGCAATATTCCAGTTACCCACCAACACATAAAGCTGGTTTTGCAGTGAATTTTGAGGATGACTAGTGCGAATAAGTTGAGGCATACTATTCGTTTTTGCCACAATTTTGTCATAGGCTTGGTTCAACTCTAATTCTACACAGCGTCTTTCTAGTTTTTCTGATGCTGCAATATTCCCTTGAGAGCGAAAACATTGAGCAGATTGGCGTAAATCCTGTTTGCCATGATCGTATTCCCCTAATTCAAGACTAATATTTCCTCGACATTGATAAGCCTGAGCATCGTAAGGATCTAGCTTAATTAACCAATTACAGTCGCGAAATGCTTCTCCTAAATTACCCTGACTGACTTTTTGCTCAATTTGCTGTAAAAATGCCTGATTGGTAACTCCACCTTGAGCTTCAATTTTTTGCTGTTCAATTTGACGGATACGAGCAATGCAAAAACGACAGCTTTCTTTATCTTGACGTGCAAGATATATTTTCCCTGCTTGTTTGAGATAGTCGATCGCCTGACTATATTCCCCAAGACGAATACAGATATTTGCTCTGAGCTTATAAGCCTTATCGTAGTCGGGGTCGAGACTAAAAATAATCTGTAGGTCAATAATACTACTTTGAATATTATTTAACGCCAAAAATGCAGTAGCTCTACTAAAATAAACCTTTACTTGTTGAGGATTACAATTGAGGCTTCGGTCATAATCGGCGATCGCCTGTTCTATTTTTCCCCATTCATAATATCCCAATCCTCGATGATAATAAACTAGGTCGAGGCTATTTTCAGATAAGATTGCTCTGTTAAATAAAGCGATCGCAGTTTCATAGTTACCTTGACGAACTTGATCGATACCCTGCTGTAAAAATTCTTGTTCCATAAATAAATAGTATTTATAGTACTTCTCTTACTCAAATGTAACGTAGGGCGTGGGATCGATTGAGGAAAAAAATGCCTTTGAAGAGAAAATTATTTTTGGAGAAAAAGACCAAAAAATCTTAATTGAGATGTTAATAAATAATTAGTTTTAGGGAAATATATGGTTAAACAATACTTTTTCCGTAATTATTATCTATGGATTCTGCTACTGATTTATCATTAAATTCTTCCCCAAAAGATTCCATGCCAGTAGTACAAACCTGGAATTTAGGCAAAGTCTACCGCACTGGCTTTTGGATGAATCACAAGATAGAATCGCTAAAGAATTGTTCTTTAAGCATTTATCAAGGGGAGACTTTTGGTTTACTCGGACCCAATGGTGCGGGCAAAACTACCTTGTTAAAGACTTTACTGGGAATTACTCGCCCTTCTACTGGTAGAGCGGTTATTTTAGGTAAGCCAATTGGCGATCGCAATGTCAAACAAAAAATTGGCTACTTGCCAGAAAATGCTTATTTATATGACTTCTTGACCGCCTGGGAATTTTTAGAATTTATTGCTGGATTATTCCAAATCCCCAAAAAACAGCAGCGTCAAAGGATTACTGAGCTTTTAGATTTGGTAGGATTGGCTCAATCAACGGCACGCAAAAAGAAATTAAAGCAATATTCTAAAGGAATGCTCCAAAGGGTTGGTATGGCTCAGGCTTTAATTAACGATCCTGAGATTGTATTTTTAGATGAGCCAATGTCTGGTCTAGATCCTATGGGACGCTATAGAATGCGAGAAATTGTCTTATCTCTCAAGCAACAGGGAAAAACCATCTTTTTTAATTCTCATGTTTTGTCTGATATAGAACAAATTTGCGATCGCATTGCTTTCTTAGCTTTGGGAGAATTGATTTGTCAGGGATCTCTAGACGAACTTTTGGGGACAAGTAATGCCTATCAAGCAATTGTTCGAGGAGGAAACTCTGAATCTTTAGCACCTTGGATGAGTAATCTGATTCATGAAAACAATAGATGGCACGGTCAATTAAAAGTCGATCCAGATCGATTTGTCAGTCATTTAGATGGTGCAGACGCTAGTTTGGTCAGCATTCATTTAGCAAGACCATCTCTAGAAGAGTTTTTTATGCAGCAGCTCAGAGAAAGAGGAATTGAAGTAAGCCGTTAAATTTAAATAATAAATATATTTTTGATGGCGGGGACAAGTTTTTTAATCGGAAAGATTAGTTTTCAGATAAATGTACTCAACCCAAAGCTACTTTTTTTTCGCTTTCCAAGTACCACCATAACGATATTGAGAGTCATCTTTTACTTGTTCCCAACATTCACGGCAAACCAGTACCCAATCTCTTAGTTTCTGGTCTTGAACGCGGCAGCGAATGCTCACTAGATTGTTACAAAGATCGCATCGCTTGTTTTTAATTTTACTCATGTTAGATCATAAAAATCATCTTTGTTTATCTTAATTTTAAATAAGAACATAAGACCAAAATATATTAAGTATAAACACGACAATTAATATTGTGCTTTTCATAGTATATGCTTCCTATTCAATTTGATTTAATTTAATTTAATTTTGTTTTGGTTATAGAAATCTCCAATTATATTGATAATCATAAAATTAATGATAAAAGTTTGTACTTAATTGGGAACAATCATAACAAGAGTTATTAAAATGGTTTGACCAAAATTTTGTATATGAGTCAAATTTTAAATCCAGTAAAATTACTAACAGATTTATCTAATCCCAATACTAATGGAAGATTTCAGGTCACTAATGAACAAGTAACTTGGAATATCTATATAGAAAATGGAAAAATAAAATGTGCAGCCAACTCTGTGCAGTATTTGATGCTTACATTAGATCATCACTTACGTTTTCTTGGTTTACAAAGTGCAGCCGCAGCCGCAAAGTCAATTCCAACACCTGCCACAGACAATAATGTTCAAGCAATAAATTGGTTAGAGGGAGGAAGAATTATTCCTTCTATTAACTGGCTAATTTTACGGGAGCATCTCCAACGATCTGAAGCTAAAAAAATTTGCGCCAGCTTAAGTTTGGAAGCAATTGAAACATTTTTATGGCTTAGAGAAGGAAAATATAAATGGAGTAAAAATGCTGATTTACCTCAATATGCCTCTGCGGTAAGATTAGCATTTGAAAATATAGAAATATCTAGTTCAATTAAACAAATACAGCAAAAAATTGAAACTTGGAAGACTTTTAATCCTTCAATTTTGTCTCCTTATCAATGCCCTTATTTAGAAGATAATCAAAAGATAAATCAATCTTCTTCACCGATTGTTATAAAATTAGCAAAGTTTTTAAAAGGTTTGAGTTTTCGTCAGTTAGCTCTTATTTTGAATCAAGATGAGTTGAAAATTGCTCAACTACTGCACTCATCAATAAAAAGTGGTGAAATTGTTGTACGGCAGCCTCCATCTCCCTTTAATATTTTGCCATTTATTCCTGGTGAGATTTCAGACGTTCCTTCTACGAATAATGTCGGTCGGGGCAAAAAATTCAAAGTGGCTTGCATTGATGATAGTCCAACTATCTTAGATGAAATGCAGCGATTTTTAGCCGACGACATCTATGAGATTACCAGAATTGAAGATCCTCTAAAAGCAGCACCAATTCTACTACGTCTCAAGCCAGATTTGATTTTAATGGATATTTCTATGCCCAATATCAATGGATATAAACTTTGTAGCTTTTTTAGAGCTAGTGCTTCCTTAAAAAAAGTGCCAATTATTATGGTTTCAGGAAGAACAGGTTTCATAGATAAAACCAGAGCAAAAATGGTGGGTTCAACAGACTATTTAACCAAACCATTTTCTCAAACAGAACTTTTATCTGTAGTGAATAAATATTTATCTAAAGTAAAAGTGTCTGTGTAGCTAAATATCAATTTTACTACACATAAAAGTTTCAGTTCAAAGCCTAAAAAACAATTATCAAGAGTATACAAAATCATGAAAAATGTACTAGTAGTTGACGATTTAAAAGCACAATTAAATTTAATCTCAGGTTATTTAACTGAGGAAGGTTTTACAGTTACCACAGCTGAAAACGGCAATGAAGCATTAGCAAAAGCCAGTTCACAAACGTTCGATTTGGTAATTACAGATTTAGTGATGCCCGAAATGAGTGGTCTAGAATTTTGTCGTAAATTGAAAAAAAATCCTGAAACAGCAGAAATACCCGTAATTGCTTGTACCACTAAAGACCGAGATATGGATAAAAAATGGGCAAAAAAACAAGGAGTAGTCGCTTATTTAGTAAAACCTTTTACTAGAGAAGAAATGATCGCAACGGTTAAAAATTCAGTAGGTTAAAAGTAGTGAGCAGTTTAACAACTACAGATAGGCTTCAAGAACTATTGCCTCAACTATTTAATACTCAAAAGCTTGAGGGTGATTATTACCTAAGATTCCAGCTAACTGATGAAATCTCTGGATTAATTAATCTTAAATATGTCCAAGAATCTCTAACTATTAAAGGCGATCGCATTACAGCAGTTCCTAATTTACCTGAATATGTTGTCGGCTTAATGAGTTCTCGAAATCAAGTTTTCTTGGCAATAGATCTAGCACATCTGGCAGGATTATCACCAGAAACAGTCAATTTGAGACAATACCAAACTATCGTAGTCCAAACTAATTCGGCAGAAGAAGATAGTCAATCTAAAGAGAGTAATACTGATGGGATTAACTTATTTGGTTTAACTGTCAAAAAAATTGAAGGTATTACCAGGATGTTATCCAATCGCTTTATTCCTGTTACAGAAAACATTCCAGAGAGCTTACGTCCATTTATTACCAGTGCTGTTCGGCAAGTAAATGAAAATGCGACATCGGCCTCAGAAGAAAAATACTCGTTCTTAATTGATATTACTCAATTAATCTGCGATCGAATTCAGTCCTAAGTTTAATTTTTAGAGCAAAAAATCACTAACTATTGTTAAATCTATACAATTATGGCAAATAACCTATCTCATAAACTTAATTCAGCTATTAAAGAGAAAAAATCTAACTTGTCTAAAAGCTGGAAGTCTGGAGTTTTGATTTTAAGTTTGGGTGGTTTAATTCTACCAATTGCAAGTCTGCCTTCAATATCAAAAGCGATCGAACCTTTAGTTGCTCAAAAAGTATCGGCTCAAGAAGCCCCTACAGTTGTCAATTCAACCAGAGAAAACACACTTGTTAAAGTTGCTGTCTTGTCCAAAGAAGATGTCAACAGAACTATAGCTCAGTGGCAACCTACTGTTGACTACTTAACTAAAACTATTCCTGGCTATACTTTTGAACTTGTTCCTAAGACTCTTACAGAAATGGAACCATATGCTGCACAAAACCAGGCTCAGTTCTACATCATCAACTCTGGGATGTATGTGGATTTTGAAGCTAGTTTGGGGGCAAACCGTATTGCAACCCTCAAAAACCTCAGACTAGGTAATCCTTATACGAAGTTTGGTGGGGTGCTGATTACCAAAGCAGATCGTAATGACATTAACACTCTCAAAGACCTTAAAGGTAAAGACTTTATGGCAGTGACGGCTAACTCCTTTGGGGGATGGCACATGGCAAAAGGAGTTCTTTTCGACGAAGGTATTGAAAATCCCGAAAAATTCTTTGCCAAACTAGACTATGGTAATACCCACGATAACGTAATCAAAGCAGTTGCCAGCGGACAGGTTGATGCGGGAACAATTCGAACAGATGCTTTGGAAAGAGCCGTCGAAAGGGGCGACATTAAACTGGAAGATTTTAAGATTATTAACGAGCAACAAACACCAGGATTTTCCTTTATACACAGTACTCCTTTGTATCCTGAGTGGCCCTTTGCCTCAGCAAAAGGTAATGACCTAAAGCTAGATGAATTAGTAGCTCAAGCTCTCTTATCTATGCCCAAGGATGGTGCAGCGGCTAAAGCTTCTAAGTCAGAAGGTTGGACTGTTCCTCTTAACTATCGTCCAGTACATGAGCTGTTTATCGATCTCCAGATTGCACCCTACGATGAAATCGGTAGATTAACTATTGGTGGCTTTATCAAGAAATACCCCTGGATTGGTATTGGTGTATTGACAGCTTTAACAGGATTAATTTCCTATGCTTTTTATACCCAAAGACAATCAATTATCCAAGAAAAACAAAACCAAAAATCTCTAAACGAATTAAACAAATCTCTTGAGCAAAGTGCTGCCGAACAAAAACAACAAAGAGAAGAACTAGAAACAGCAGTTGTTGGTTTGATGGAAGCACTAGAGCCAGCAGCAGAAGGAGATCTTACCGTCCGCGCTCAATTATCAGAAGGGGATGTAGGAATCATTGCCGATTTATTTAACGCAATTGTAGAGAACTTACGAGATATTGCTCTCCAGGTAAAAGATTCGGCAGGACAAGTGGGTTCTTCCCTAAAGCAAAACGAAGGTTCTGTGCGGGAAATTGCCGAACAAGCAGAAGTAGAAGCGAAACAAATTCTGGCTACCTTGTCATCTGTCGAAGAAATGTCTACCTCAATTCAAGATGTGGCAACTAACGCTGAAAAAACTGCAACTATCTCTAACGAAGCTTTCGTCAGTGCCAAAGAAGGAAATACCGTCATGGATCAGACGGTAGATAGTATTCAGGGTTTGCGGACTACTATTGGCGATACAGCCAAGAAAATTAAGCGTCTAGGGGAATCTGCACAGCAGATTTCTCAAGTAGTAGCGCTGATTGATGAAATTGCTCTCAAAACCAACCTACTAGCAATCAACGCTTCTGTAGAGGCAGCCCGTGCTGGAGAACTAGGTCAAGGCTTTACTGCTGTAGCAGAACAGGTTGGTGCGTTGGCTGAACAATCAGCAAATGCAACCAAAGAGATTGCTCAACTTATCACAGGGATTCAGCAAGAAACTCAAGAAGTAGTAGCAGCGATGGAGACTGGTACAAGTCAGGTAGTTGATAGTACTCGTTTGGTTGAAGCTACCAAAGTTAGCTTGGGAGCTGTGTTAACTAAGTCCCAAGAGATCGATCTGCTGATGAAATCTATCTCTACCGCGACTATCTCTCAGGCAGAAACTTCTCAGACGGTGACAGAAGTAATGATGCTCAACAGTAAAACTTCCCAAGAGCGTTCTTTATCTTCTAGCCAAGTTGCTCAAGCAATTCAAAGTACCACTGCAATCTTGGGAGAACTACAGGAATCTGTGGCTCAGTTCAAGGTAAGCGAAACCGAAGAAGCTTCAGAAGAGGTAATAACTGCTTAATTATTTAAAAAAGGCGGTAATATTATCGCCTTTTTTCCTTTCCCCGTCTTGATGACGGGGCTATCGCCCTATCGTCTCCTTCGGAGACCAAAAAGGCTTCGCCTTTTGTTTCCCTTGCGCCAATCGTGCTTCGCGATTAGCCGACCATCTTTGATGCTCCCAGAGCTTTGCTCTGGACAGAACAGGGTTCTGTGCTGTCGGATTGTCGAAGGCAATTGTCGGCGCGGGGTCTCACCGCTTTCTCATTTCCCTAACCCCCCATATTGCAATGGACACGGATCAACAAGTAAGACTAGACTTTTTAGAAGAAGCAGAAGAATATTTTAATAGCTTAGAATCGCTCCTAATGGATTTAGATTCTCAGGGTGCTGAACCCAGCCTATTAGATTCTGCGATGCGGGCTGCCCATTCTCTTAAAGGTGGTGCTGCAATGATGCGATATGTTCCCCTGAGCAAAATAGCTCATCGTCTAGAAGATTTTCTAAAAATTTTAAGAGTTCGTAAAGATAATAGTTTAGTCGATCGCGAAGTAACAACTTTATTACTTAAAGGTGTTGACTGTCTTAGAGAAGCTAGAAATCTCCATCGACAGCAAATTGAGATCGATCAACTTTGGTTTGCCGACAATACCGAACCAGTTTTTGACCGTCTACGGGCTAGGTTAGGAGATCTCAAAGAAGAAGACGAAGATCTTTTGTTAGCTGAGGAAGAACAAGTTGATGTTTCTACTCTTATTTTTCAGAGTGGTGTAGAAGATTGTTTGGAAACCTTTGAAGCTCAGATAGGTGTTCTAGAACCTGCCCAACTTAAAGAAGAACTAGCTATTCAAGCCCAGCAGCTAATCGAAATTGCTCAAATGAGCGAAATCGAGCCTTTTATGAAGCTATGTCAATCTGTTTTGGAACAGTTAGCAGTTGTTTCTCTAGAAAATGTTAAAGACCTAGCTAATGAAGCTTTCAAACAGTGGGAGCGATCGCACGCCCTCGTTTTGGTTGGTAGAATGGATAAATTGCCCACTGATATTAGTGGTGTGGTTAAGTCTGCTGAGACGACAAATAAAAATATTTTTACTGCACCAGATGTTGCTGATTTGATCGATGTAGCAGAATTAACCGAAATACAAAACTTTACAGCGCAAGAATTAGCTCCTGAACTTCCCCTTGCCGAATCTGAATTCGATCTAGACGAATTAACTCCAAACCCAGCAGAAATTGCTCAGTTAGATCGAGCTTTTTTAAATCCAAATAACTTTGATTCAACCCCAATCGATGTCAAAGATTCCGAAAATATTAATGATTTTGTACCGACAGTTGAAGTCAATCTAGATGAGTTTGCTCTTGATGCAGGGGAGCTATCAGAATTAAATAACGCATTTGATGAAATCGAAATTCCTCAGATAGCAGAAGCAAAACAACCAGAACCCATTACTAATGATTCGGCTGTTAACTTAGATTTGGATGAATTTGCTCTTGATGCAGGGGAACTGTCAGAATTAAATAACGCATTTGCCGAAATAGAAGCACCAATTGCTGAAAATAATTCTGTTCCCGAACAGGCAATTGAAACAATACCTCTATCATCTAAAACACCGCAGCGTATACAAGAACCAGAAAGAATGGTTCGAGTCTCCGCAGAAAGACTCCAGAATCTTAATAACCTATCTAGTAAGCTAATTCTCGAACGTAACGCGGCAATTTTGCGCTTGAGTCAACTACAAAGCTATGTAGGGTTGACCAGAGATAGAATGCGTCGTCTAGAACAATCTAGTAGCAAACTGCGAAAACTATATGATTGGGCATCCCTAGAAGGAGTCGTCCCAATGGCTCAATCAGAAGTAGTTACCGCCAATACTTCTTGGGAAGAAGTTCCTAACTCTACTACCGATACTGAAAAATTTGACTCCCTAGAAATGGATCGTTACACAGATCTACACTTGTTATCTCAGGAGCAAATGGAAACTATTGTTCAATTACAAGAGGTAACTGCCGATATTGACCTAGGTAATCAAGAAATGGGTCAGGTAATTCGTAACTTTAGCTATACTACCCAAGAACTGCAACAAAACGTAACGCGATCGCAAATGCGTCCTTTTTCGGAATTGGTGGGACGTTTTCCCCGATTAATTCGTGATTTATCAACTCAGCATAATAAAGATGTCGATCTGGTAATTGAAGGAAAGACTACTTATATTGACCGTCAGGCTTTAGAACTACTTAGCGATCCCCTAACTCGCCTCCTGCGAAATGCTTTTGACCATGGTTTGGAAGATGCTCAAACCCGTATAGAAGTAGGGAAGAACCCCATAGGTACGATTTTCTAAAAAGCCATGCAGCAAGGTAACCAAACAATTATTACCGTCAGAGACGATGGTGAGGGAATTAATACACAAAAAATTCGCGAACGCCTTTTGAAATTGGGCTTTTCTAAAACTCAAGTTGGTCAAATCCCTGAAGCAGACGTAGTAGATGCTATTTTTGAACCTGGATTTAGTACCGCAGACCAGGTTACTGAATTGTCTGGTCGAGGTATTGGTATGGACGTTGTACGCTCAAACCTACAGCAAATTAGGGGTGATATTCAGGTTCAAACTGAATTAGGCAAGGGAACTACTTTTACTATTGCGGTTCCCCTATCTTTATTGGTATTGAGAGTAGTAATCGTGGAAAGTGCGGGGATAGTTTTTGCTGTTCCTGTTAACAGTATTAAAGAAATTCTTCATTATGATTCTGAGTTAATTGTTCGACAAGGAAACAACGAACAAATGATTTGGGGAGAAAAATCTCTTCCTTTAGTTCGTTTAGCAGATAGTTTTAAATTCCAACGTCCCAGTAAGCCCTTTGAGATGGAAGGAAGCCCTAAAATCGATCAACCCGTGGTTTTAGTCTTTGAAGAGAATTCCAAATTACAGGGAATTTATCTCGAAAAATATTGGAATGAGCAAGAAGTTGGTATTCGACCAGTTAAAACCTCTGTCAATCTTTTCCCAGGCTTCACTGGCTCTACTGTCTTAGGTGATGGACGAGTAATTCCTCTTATCGAACCCATTGCTTTGAACAAAGGAATTGTTAAGCAAAAAATGGATACTGCTTCTCAATCTCAAGCATCGAAAAATGAAAATGATTTTTCTAGTTTCGCTTTCCCTGTTTCTAATACTTCTACCATTTTGATTGTCGATGACTCAGTTAATGTTCGACGTTATCTAGCAGGAATTTTAGAACACAACGGCTATCAGGTTGAAGAAGCCAAAGATGGTCAAGATGCAGTCGATAAATTGCTCAATGGTTTGATGGTAGATGCCATGATTTGCGATGTAGAAATGCCTCGTCTCGATGGCTATGGAGTACTTTCTGAAGTCAAATCTGAACCTAATTTAGAACATATTCCTGTTGCTATGTTGACTTCTCGTAGTAACGACAAGCACCGCAAATTAGCAATGAAGCTCGGTGCATCAGCATACTTCTCTAAACCTTTTAACGAACAGGAAATGTTAAATACTTTAGAAAGTTTGATTGGTAGTAGTTAGTACAGTCAGTAGTGAAAAAAGAGTGAAAAAAGCTTGTAACCATCATTATCCTTATTAACAAATCAAATGGATAATGATGGTTATTGTGATTTCTTTTTGTAGTATATAAAAAGTATATTATAATAAATGACTCATATAAAGGATAGAAAAAATGAGTCTCAAAGAACAAATAGGAGAAGACATCAAAACAGCGATGAAGGCTAAGGACAAAATTCGCCTTCAAACAGTGCGCGGTATTAAAAAAGCAATTCTAGACAAAGAAGTAGAATTACGTCCGAAAGGTCAAGACAGTCTTACTCCAGAGCAGGAAATAGAATTACTATCCCAACAGGCAAAACAACGTCGCGACTCAATCGAACAGTTTGCCAATGCTGGTAGAGATGAGTTGGCTGAAAAAGAAAAGCAAGAATTAGCAATTATCGAAACTTATTTGCCAGAACAAGTAAGTGATGATGAAGTAGAACAAATTATCAACCAAATTATTGTTGACTCTGGGGCATCTACTATGAAAGACTTGGGTAAAGTAATGGGTCCTGCTATGAAGCAGCTCAAGGGTAAAGCTGATGGTAAAAAAATTCAAGAATTAGTTAAAAGCAAGCTTTCTTAGTTCGGTTATTTTTCCCTAATAGTTAATAATAGCAAGGTGGGTAACTTACCCACCTTACTTTATGTTGTAATAGTTCAAAGCTTGTTTAAGCTTTTGGTTTAAGAAAAACTAAAGCTTGTCGCCAGACGAGGGTTTGTTGATTGTAATGATCTACTAGACAGAGAGAATCAGCATCCTGCCAGAGAATTTTGCCAACAATTAAATCGTCTGTAACTAGTTTTAGTTCTACTTCTTGCTTGTCTTTGATATAATTTTGGACTTGTCTTATACCAGGCAGGGATGTATCATATTCAGTCATTTTTTCAGTTTTTGTATTCTTTTAGGAAAATCACAGATGGTAATCGAGTTTAGCAAATACCAAGGATTGGGCAATGATTTTATTTTGATTGATAATCGTCATTCTGCCGACCCTATAATCACCCCAGAACAAGCGGTACAAATGTGCGATCGCCATTTTGGGATTGGTGCAGATGGTGTCATCTTCGTCTTACCAGGACAAGAAGATACAGAATACACTATGAGAATCTACAATTCCGATGGTTCTGAACCAGAAATGTGTGGTAACGGCATTCGTTGTTTTGCTAAGTTTATCGCTGATTTATCTGGGAACACCGAAGTTAATAAATCTTACAGAATTCATACTCTAGCTGGAGTAATTATTCCCAAATTGGAAAGCAACGGAGAGGTTACGGTAGATATGGGAGAACCTCAATTAACTGCTGCCCAAATACCTACTACTTTGACTTCTGGCGAGGATAAAGTAGTGGCACAACC
Organism: uncultured Pleurocapsa sp.; assembly: GCA_937884735.1. GTDB lineage: Bacteria > Cyanobacteriota > Cyanobacteriia > Cyanobacteriales > Xenococcaceae > Waterburya. The sequence continues at coordinate 6,736 of CAKZYI010000227.1, read as the reverse complement.
CCTAGAGATAGATGGTAAAACTTGGTCGGTCACTGCGGTTAGTATGGGCAATCCTCACTGTATTACTTTTGTCGAAAATAGCGATCACATTGAGTTAGAAAAGATTGGCCCTTTATTTGAACATCATTCAGTATTTCCCCAGCGTACAAATACTGAATTTATTCAGGTAGTCAAGGCAGACTATCTCAAAATGCGAGTTTGGGAAAGGGGTGCAGGAATTACTCTTGCTTGTGGCACTGGTGCCTGTGCCACTGTAGTGGCGGGTGTCTTGAATGATAAATGCGATCGCTCTTGTACTGTTGAGCTACCAGGAGGCTGCTTACAGATTACTTGGTCAGATAAAAATAACCATGTTTATATGACTGGCCCTGCAACTGAAGTATTTAAAGGAAAGTATTAAATTTTTTAACACCATCAAATTTGGATTTTGGCTAAAGGCTATAAGCTTTGCAAGATGGTTGTTCTAAGCTAAAGTCCAAAATTTTTTACCTCAAAATTATTGAATATAATTTGCAATAAGTGCAGATAAAGTAGTATATTCTGTATTAGGTGGTTTTAATCAATTTTTATTTCAATTAGGTTATCTAAGCCTTTAAGTTCAAATCGAGCAGATCATGAGTCAAACAAAGAATAATCAAACTAGCGGTATTCCTCAATGGCAATCAAACAAAATGAAGAGTTTGATTACCGAAAGATGGCAAGAAGTTTGGGAAATTGTCGAAGCCAGAAAAAAAGCAAAAGATTAAGCGAACCATAAACTATTGCAGTTTTATGGTGAAATATCTAATCGAATTTTAATAGTTTGGTTTAACTTTAGAGCCTTGTAAATACTTGCCTCATTACCACTAGAAGATGATTCTTCTGGTGAGAAAAGATCTCAATATTCAGCAGTTAAAGCGATCGCTAATAGTTTAAGATCTTGTACGTGATTTAAATAAGTGGCAGCAAACTTTCTTGCCAAGTCAAGATCGAAAAAAATCTTTCCCCAAGCATGTTTATCCCGATCAAACCATTTAAGTGTACCTATGCAAAAAAAATACTCGGTCATAAACTAATTTTTCATTCCAAGGTGTTGTTCCATCCTCTGTTCGAGGGCAGTTAGACTTTACAATATAGGTTGGCAGCAACTATAGAAGAAATAACAATGAGCGATTTTGATTACGATTTAATTATTATTGGTGCAGGTGTAGGAGGGCATGGCGCAGCCCTACACGCAGTCAAAAGCGGTCTAAAGACAGCAATTATCGAAGCACAAGACATGGGTGGTACTTGCGTTAATCGTGGCTGTATTCCCTCTAAAGCTCTGCTGGCTGCTTCTGGGAGAGTCAGAGAATTTGCAGACTCTGGACATTTGCAAGACATGGGGATTCAACTGGGAGGAATCCAATTTGATCGTAGCGCGATCGCCGACCATGCAAATAATTTGGTTAACAAAATTCAAGGAGATTTAACCAATAGTCTCAAGCGTCTTAAAGTAGATATTATTCGCGGCTGGGGTGAACTTGCAGGGACGCAAAAGGTAAAGGTGTCTGGAGAGGATGGTAATAAAACCTACACTGCTAAAGAAATCATGCTTTGCCCTGGATCTGTGCCGTTTGTACCTAGGGGGATTGAAATCGATGGTAAAACTGTTTTCACTAGCGACAATGCAGTTAGATTAGAATCTCTTCCTGACTGGGTAGCAATTATTGGTAGTGGCTATATCGGCTTAGAATTTTCTGATGTCTATACCGCTTTGGGTTGCGAGGTAACTATGATTGAAGCGTTAGATACTCTGATGCCTGGTTTCGATCCTGATATTGCTAAAATTGCCAAAAAAGTATTGTTGGATAAGCGAGATATCGAAACCTACAAGGGTGTCTTTGCCACTAAAATTACCCCTGGCGCACCAGTACAAATTGAATTAACCGATGCCAAAACTAAGGAAGTAGTGGAAGTCTTAGAAGTAGATGCTTGTTTAGTGGCTACTGGGCGTATTCCTGCAACGAAAAAACTAGGTTTAGAAACCTTAGCAATTGAAATCGATAAGCGTGGCTTTATTCCTGTCAACGATAAGATGCAGGTGTTGCGCGACGGTAAGCCTGTCCCCCACCTTTGGGCAGTAGGTGATGCTACAGGTAAAATGATGCTGGCACATGCTGCTTCAGGACAAGGCATTATTGCCGTCGAAAATATGTGCGGAGACGACAAAGAAATAGATTATCGCTGTATTCCTGCTGCTGCCTTTACCCATCCTGAAATTAGCTATGTTGGCTTAACTGAAGCACAGGCTAAAGAAGAAGGAGAAAAAGACGGCTTCAAAGTAGCCACAGTCAAATCTTTTTATAAGGGCAACTCCAAAGCTTTGGCAGAAGGTGAAACTGAAGGTATTGCCAAGATTATCTATCGTCAGGATTCAGGGGAACTATTAGGGGTACACATTATCGGCATCCATGCTTCTGATTTGATTCAAGAAGCAGCAAATGCGATTGCAAAACGGGAATCGGTACAAAATCTTTCCTTTAATATCCATACCCATCCTACTCTTTCTGAAGTCTTAGACGAGGCTTATAAGCGCGCTCAAGTAGTTGGAGTTTAATTAATTAATGGGGAGAGAAACAGCTCTTCCCTCTAACTATTGAGATAAATTACTCTAGCTAGGATATTCTAGTAAAAACTAGAATTTGGGAGTGAGCTTATTAATCGCGGTGGCTGGTCATTAAAACAAAGAGATCCTCAAATAATTGCCAATCTTATGCCTTTCTGGGAATGGTTGTATAAATATTATTTTCGAGTTGAAACCCAAGGATGGCATCACATACCTACTCAACAACAGGTGATGTTGGTTGGCTCTCATAATGGCGGTTTGCTAGCACCAGACATGATTATGTGTATGTATGACTGGTTTCAAAATTTTGGTACGGAACGTTTAGTATATGGTTTGATGCACAATTATGCCTGGAAAATAAATCCTAGCTTTGCTAAATTAGCCGAAAAGACAGGTGCAATTGAAGCTCATCCTAAAATGGCGATCGCAGCTTTACAAGAAAATGCTAGTATTTTAGTTTATCCAGGTGGAGCAGAAGATGTATTTCGCCCTCATTCTCAACGCTACAAAATCAATTTTGCAGGGCGCAAAGGCTTTATTAAACTGGCTTTAAAATACAAAACTCCAATTATTCCCATAATTTCTACTGGCGCACATGATACCCTCATTGTTTTAGGAGATTTTTATGACATAGCCCAACAGCTTCACAAAATGGGTATGCCTTGGTTACTTGATTTGGATCCTAAAATATTTCCTATTTATCTGGGTTTACCTTGGGGATTGGCTTTTGGACCATTGCCTAATATACCTCTGCCAAGCAAAATTAGGACACGAGTTTGTTCTCCGATTGTCTTTGAGAAATATGGGGCAAAAGCAGCCAAAGATAGTCAGTATGTAAATGCTTGTTATGAATTGGTAGTTTCTCAGATGCAAAAACAGTTAGACGATCTGGCTAATTTAAATTAACTAAAGAGGTGATAAGTAGTTAGACAAAATTAATTACATATTGCTTGCCAAATTCTCGAAGCATTGTTTCGACAGAATCAACCAAGCTTTGTCAATTTTTATAAGAATCAATTGTCATCGATTAATATTTTACGCCTAGTGTGAATTAAAACGTTTGGCTTACCGATAATGTACCAGCACAATACATTATCAATAGCTAACAACTTCTTCATCACTCATACATGGGGCGAACTAAACGCCTTTGTTCATTCCTTATCCCTGAAACTCTCACATAAGCCCCCTGAAACATGGCACAATAAAAGACACTCTTATTAAAAAAAGATTAACGGTTGATTCCACCAATTAACATAGCTGCTAGATAAATAAAAAACTAATATGACTGCAACACTTCAAGCACCTGCAAAAACTCGTCGTCAGGTTTTTCCCTTCACGGCTATTGTCGGACAAGAAGAAATGAAACTTGCTCTTTTGCTCAATGTGATTGACCCTAAGATTGGTGGGGTAATGATCATGGGCGATCGCGGTACGGGTAAATCCACTACAATTAGAGCATTGGCTGACTTGCTACCAGAAATTGAGGTGGTAGAAGGAGATCCTTTCAACAGCGATCCTAATGATGCTGATTTGATGAGTGATGAAGTTAGACAGAAAGTAGAACAAAATGAACCCATTTCTACCGTTAAAAAGAAGGTGCAAATGATCGACTTGCCCTTGGGTGCAACAGAAGATAGGGTGTGTGGCACGATTGATATTGAGAAAGCTCTTTCTGATGGGGTCAAAGCTTTTGAACCAGGACTGCTGGCTAAAGCAAATCGCGGTATTTTATATGTAGATGAAGTCAATCTCCTTGACGATCACCTAGTAGATGTATTGCTTGATTCTGCTGCTGGTGGTTGGAACACTGTAGAAAGGGAGGGTATCTCTATTCGCCACCCCGCTCAATTTGTGATGGTAGGTTCGGGAAACCCCGAAGAAGGAGAACTTCGACCTCAATTACTAGATCGTTTTGGAATGCACGCAGAAATTCGTACTGTTAAAGAACCCGATCTAAGAGTGCAAATTGTAGAGCAAAGAGCTGAGTTTGACGGTAATCCCAATGAATTTAGCGATAAATATTCAGACCAACAAATTGCCATGCAGGACAAAATTGTCCAGGCTCAACAATTGCTTCCTTCTGTAACTATGGATTATGACTTGCGAGTCAAGATTTCAGAAATTTGTTCTGAGTTAGATGTAGATGGCTTGCGGGGAGATATTGTCACCAACCGTGCTGCTAAAGCGATCGCAGCATTGGAGGGGCGTACAGAAGTTACCGTTGATGATATTCGTCGAGTAATTGTTCTTTGTTTGCGCCATCGCTTGCGTAAAGATCCTCTAGAATCAATTGATTCTGGCTATAAAGTAGAGAAATCTGTCGCTCGTGTATTTGGGCTAGAGCTAGAAGAGTAAAATTTCTATTAAACTAAGATTCTATTAAAAACTTAGTTGGCGATTACATTTATTTGACTCTTAGCTCATGGCAGTAACGACAAATAACGCAAAAGTCAGACAAAAAGGTTCGCGTACACCTTTGATTGAACTTAGAGGTGTGAGCAAATCTTTTGGCAGCAAAGCAATTTTAGACCGTGTAAATCTCAAGATAGATCCTGAAGAGGCATTGGTGATAATTGGCCCTTCAGGAACGGGTAAATCGACTATTTTGAGGATGATTGCGGGTTTGATGCCCATAGATAAAGGCTCTATCTATATCAATGGGCAAAAAAGAATAGGTTTGATTGAAGATCAATCAGATCCAATTGGCATTAGTATGGTGTTTCAGCAAGATGCTTTGTTTGATTCTCTGACAGTAGAACAAAATATAGGTTTTTCTTTACTGCAACATTCAAATCTTAGTCGCTCTAGAATTAAGGAATTAGTAGACGAAAAGCTAGAGATGGTCGGGTTGTCGGGAACGAATAATAGCTTTCCTTCCCAGCTATCAGGCGGAATGCGTAAACGAGTTAGTTTTGCACGGGCTATTATGTCTAATCCCGAAGATCCAAAAAGTAGACCAGGGATAGTACTATATGATGAGCCAACGGCAGGTTTAGATCCGATCGCATCTACTGTAATTGAAGATTTAGTGCGGGATTTGCAGTGTACAAAAAGGGGCTGTGGTACTTATATTATGGTGAGTCATCAGCATAGTACTATTCGCCGTACTGCCGATCGCGTGATTTTTTTGTACGATGGAAAAATACAGTGGCAGGGTACAGTAGATGAAATTGATTCTACTGATAACCCCCTTGTGCAACAGTTTTTCAGCGGCAGCGTTGAAGGGCCAATTCGCGTGATTGACTAGGTTAGAAATAATTAAGGTGAGAGGAGAAATATGCGATCGCGCACTCTAAAAGAAGGTTCAGTTGGCTTGATGATTGTAGGTAGCATTGTTCTATTTAGTGCATTAGCTCTCTGGATTAGAGGATTTAAATTTGGGGCAAAAAGCTACACTATAGTTGCCGATTTTCCTGATGTTAACGGTATAAGATTGGGGGATGGAGTACGTTATCGAGGCTTGAGAATCGGTCAAATTGAAGAGATCAAGCCTGGTACTAATGGAGTAGATGTGATCATTTCTATTGATTCGGACGATCTTTTGATTCCTAAAAACTCTGTGATTAAAGCTCGCAGTTCGGGATTAATTGGTGAAACTTTTATTGATATTGTTCCCGAATCTGATTTGCCTGCTGCTAGCAGCAATTTGACTCCTATTGGCAATCAATGTGATTCTACTCAAATTATTTGCGATCAGGCTCGTATTCAAGGAGAAAGGGCGATTACCTTGGATGATATTTTGCCTTATACCTATCGATTTAGTAAATCTTATGGCGAACCAGAGTTTGTAGAAAAGGTAGACCAAACAGTGCAAAATTCAGCATTAGCAGCTCAAGAAATTGCTAATTTGAGTCGCAACACATCTATCTTAGTCAAAGAGTTGCAGGAGGAAGTAAAAAACATTACTACCATTACTCAAACTGTCAACGATGTAGCCAGCAACACTTCTACTGAATTAATCGCCACGGCTCAAACCTACCAAGAAACAGCCAGACAAATTAGTCGGCTGACTGAAAGTGTAGAAACCTTGATTGCTCAAAACAAAACTAACCTTACTACTACTTTAAACAGTATTGGTACTACGAGCGATCGCTTACAGAATTTGGTCGCTAAAATTGACAAGACGGTAGATACTGCCGATACAGAGAA
>CAKZYI010000226.1 GCA_937884735.1 uncultured Pleurocapsa sp. | reverse complement strand
CAACTGCATCAAAGATGCCTTGTTGAGCAGGCGCGCGTCCTACTGCTATTGTCATATGTTTCTAATCCTCTTGCTTGAGAAAATAAACTGCAAGATATTGTTAAACTCGCGCGTTCCCTTGCGCCAATAGGCGACGCGGGGTCGCTCGTTAAAATGTACTTTTCTATAATGCCCTAGGTAACTACTTCAACAAAATGTTGAGAAGTACCAAGATTTATAAAATTTTACCAGATTACCCAGTAAGATTCCTTGTTACTGGAAGAGATTTTTTCCAATACTTTCACATTGCGAGCTTTGTAAGAGTATTGAAACACCCTACCCCAAAATAACATGAAAACAATACTGATAAGTAATTGAGGTATTTTGTCTACTGATTCTTTCTGATTACTCAGATGAATCAATAGCCATTAAGTTATTATTAGCAAAAAATTTACAAAATGACACATAGACAAGGTAAATACGATAAATATTACAAATATTTAATTCTCTCAAACCGCTTTTGGTAAGCTGAAACTACACCCAAAGTCGAAAAATAAAAACAAAACAAATCTTTGATTTCAGATTTATTGCGAACTTTTAGATAAAAAATAGTATTAATCAAACTAAAATTAGTAACCATGACCACTAACAAAGTCAGACAAAAAACTTTTAGACAAGATGTTTTAGGCTCTCGCAGGTTCAGCAACATTGCTTGGGCTGCCATTGTCTCAATGGGAGGAATCGGATTTCTTCTGGCTGGTTTATCTAGCTATTTTAAGACCAATTTATTGATTGTTTCTGACACCAGCAACCTGCAATTCATTCCCCAGGGAGTTGCTTTGACTTTTTATGGAATAGCTGGAACGCTATTGGCAGTTTATCTCTGGCTGTTAGTGACTTGGAATGTAGGTGGTGGCTACAATGAATTTGACAAAGAGACAGGAAAAGCAATAGTTTCTCGTTTAGGATATCCAGGCAAGAATCGTAAAGTTGAATTAGAAATCCCTATTGCCGAAATCCAATCTGTTAGAGCAGAAATAAGAGATGGATTGAGTCCCAAGCGCGCCCTATACCTTCGTTCTAAGAAAAGAAGAGACGTTCCTTTGACTCGTGTTGGCGAACCCATTGCTCTTTCCACATTGGAAAATCAGGGAGCAGAATTAGCAAGATTTTTGGAAGTGCCACTAGAAGGACTTTAAAAAAGAATAAGGGATGAGAAAAGCCCTAAAATATACACCTACAAATAAGAAACAAGAAATAAGGCAAACTAGTCTTGTGGTATTTTCAGTCTGGATGAAATTGAGTTAAAACGGTCAATGTTTATGAGCAATATTAGAATCTGGATTATAAATACTATGAATAAGACAAGCAGGTGGATAGTGAAATTGTCCTTTTTGCTATTGGTTAGCAGTTTGATCCTAGGAGGCTGCGCGACATCAGCTACAGATGTTTCCCAATCATCCTCATCATCTGATAATGTGGCAAATAGTCAGTCACAAGTGGCGATCGCCAAAAACAAGAATAATAACAAAAACATGAGTAATAATTTGCCCCAATTAGAAGGGATGGCGAAAGTCGAGATACAAGTAAATGGTTCGCCCATAATCTTGGAAATTAATGGTACAGAAGCTCCTACTACTGCGGGTAACTTTGTAGATTTGATAGCTCAGGGTGTTTACGACGGATTAGTATTTCATAGAGTTATTCCTGGCTTCGTTGCTCAAGGTGGAGATCCTCAAGGAAAAGATCCTAATTTTGCAGGAACTTTGGGAACAGGCGGAGTTACAGATCCTGCCACGGGAAAGGAGCGTCGTATTCCTTTAGAGATTAAGTTAGAGGGGCAAGACGCACCTACCTACAGCAAAGCCAAGTTACCAGGAAGATCGGTAGTTCTAAAACACGATCGCGGCGTAATTGCGATGGCTCGCTCTGCCATGCCTGATTCTGCTTCTTCTCAGTTTTATATTGCTCTAGAAGATTTGCCTTCTTTGGATGGTGATTATGCTGTATTTGGCAAAGTGATAGAAGGTATGGATGTAGTGGATAGCATCAAACAGGGCGATCGCATTGGCACAGCCAAGGTAGTTGAAGGTTTAGATAATCTTAAAAAATAGATTCTTTAATCAAAACAATATGGATGTTGTTGTTACTGGGATGGGTTTACTTTCCTGTCTCGGCTCACTACAGCCAACCTGGTCGAAGATTTTGCAGGGTAAGTCGGGAATTAAGTTGCACAGTCTTTTTCCCGAGCTTCCTCCATATCCTTTGGGGTTAATTGATTCTCAACCAAGTAAGGTAAATACTATTACCAAAAAATTATTACTTGCTACTCTCCAAGATGCAGGATTAACTTTACCCTTACCTGATTGGGGAGTGGTTATAGGTTCGAGTAGAGGATGCCAAGCAAATTGGGAAGAATTAGCTACCCGAAGGCAAGATTCAAATAGTAATAGTGTTATTTCTAATTGGTTGGAAACCTTGCCCCATCAGAGTGCGATCGCCTGTGGTCAGTATCTACAAACCACTGCACCAGTTTTATCTCCGATGGCTGCTTGTGCGACAGGAATTTGGGCATTAGCCAGGGGTTACGAATTAATTAAAACAGGGAGATGCGATCGCGTCATTGCGGGAGCGGTGGAAGCTCCTATTACCCCCCTTACTTTGGCTGCTTTTGAACGGATGGGAGCTTTAGCTAAGACTGGTTGTTATCCATTTGATGGCGACAGAGAAGGACTAGTTTTGGGGGAAGGAGGGGCAAAGTTTGTGCTAGAAACAATCGAATCAGCTACTCGTCGTCAAGCAAAAATTTATGGGCGTATAAAAGGTTTTGGTCTAACCTGCGATGCCCACCATATAAGCGCGCCTCAAACAGAAAAGGGAAGTGCAGCAAGAGCAATCAAACAAGCATTAGAGCGCGGTAATTTAGAGCCAAAAGATATTGATTATGTTCATGCTCATGGTACGAGTACAGTTTTAAACGATCGCCATGAAGCACAGCTAATTAAACACGTATTTCCCCAAAGAGTTGCAGTAAGCTCTACTAAAGGAGCAACAGGACATACTTTAGGGGCATCAGGAGCGATCGGCACTGCTTTGACCCTGATGGCATTAGAGCGCGGTTATTTACCTCCCTGCGTCGGCTTAGGCAATCCAGAATTTGACTTAGACCTTGTTACTCAACAAAGAAAGGTTTTAATTAACTATGCTATGTGTTTTAGTTTTGGTTTCGGCGGACAAAATGCCGTGATTGCATTGAGTCGATAAGTAATTGTTACGAATCGCCCAAAAAACAAGTAGTACAATTAATTAAGATTGAATATTGGATTTATGACTACAGCTACTACTTTATTAAGTCTAGAAGAATATTTAGCATATGATGACGGTACAGATAATCGCTACGAATTGGTAGATGGAAAATTAGTAGCAATGCCACCAGAAAGCGATGCCTACGGCTAGCTTCGCAATCGCAATAATTTAATTGCTCTCTATCTTCTCTCAGAGTTTATGAAGTTAGTTCCTTTGCCGCTAATTCGCCATAAAGACACAGAAATTGTTGTAACAGGCAATCGTATTAGAGTTCGGATTCCTGACTTGATGATTTTGACTGAGGATTTGTTAGCAGCAATAGGTGGTAAGAGGGCAACTATTACTGCCGATATGCCATCCCCTCTCTTAGTTGTAGAAGTTGTATCCCCTGGTAAAGCAAATGAAGACAGGGATTATAGATACAAAAGATCTGAATATGCTGCTAGAGGAATTTTAGAATATTGGATCGTCGATCCTGAAATTTCTAAGATTACAATTCTGTCTCTGGTAGATGGATTATATGAAGAAGCAATATTTGAAGATGATAAATAAATAGAATCGAGTATTATTCAGCAAATATCTTTAACAGCAAAACAAATATTCAGTTTTGGAGAATAGTTGTTTTACAATCATTCTTTTCAATAAGATATAGAATCATTTCTTTCTAAAAGTCACCTTTTGCTACTTGAAATACTGTTAAACCCAAGCTTCTCCACATATCTACAACCTGTTGTCTATCGTCGAGAATAAAAGAAATATTGTATTTATCTTTAACAAAGCTTTCGTATAATTCTTGTTTGATAACAGAATCTTTTCTCATGTCGCCAGTTTTTCGCATATAAATATGCTGATATTTAACACCATATTTATTTAGCCATGATTCAGTTTTGGCTTTACCATCATCAGTGCGCCCCGACATAATAATAATAGTTTTACTATCCTGCCATTTATGAACAGTTTCTAATACGGGGTGATTAGGTAGATCCAAGTCGCAACGAGAAACATCAAAAGGACTGCGATCGCCCATAATTGCTAAAGTACCATCCATATCGATGATAATGGCATCGGCTAAATCAGGATTATAAGCTATTGAAGTAGTAAGTTGCGGACGAACAAAATCGTTGTACATTTTCATAATCACATCTTTACCAACAGATTTTGGTCTTAATAAATCCCGACGAATACATTCTTCAACAGGAACTTTTAAGAACGAATCATTAACTATAACCGTTGCTTTTCCTTTAACTAATTCTTTAATGCGATCGATATTTCTTCCAAAATTAGTATCATCTATGACAACGTGCTTTCCCTCTTCTAATGCCATTAAAATTGCCGTATCTCGCAATTTACGAACAAACTTTTCATTACCTTTTGACCAATAAGAAGCGTGCGCCATTTCTCGCAGCAGATCTTTATTAGTTCTCACCCATCGACCAGGGTTAGCTAATAATAATTCCTTCGCAAACTGAGATTTACCCGATGCTGGTAAACCTTGTAAGATTAAAACTTTTTTCATTGATTATTAATTATCCTAATTCTTGGAAATCTATATTTAATAAACTCTCTAATTTTTGGATGGAGGTTTTCGCTAAAGATTCTTTAACGCTGCTAGTTTTTCCTGCACGCAATGCAAAAAGAATATTAGAACAGTCCAAATGTTTAACAGCCAAAGCAAAATCTTTTTGAACAGGAATATGCTGATATTTTTGATATTCCGTTTCTATTTCTTTTGCCAGTACATCATATTTATCTCTTATTTTTTGATACAGATTACGCCATTCAGGATAATAATTTAAAAACTCTTCTCCTTCATTGGTTGCCACAATCTCTAACATTCTTCTAGTAGAAAATCCTGTTTTCAAATGAGAAACAGCTACGTATTGGGGAGATTTAACTTTAATTCGATTGAAATCTGCATCACAAATAATGTAACCTTCCGAATCCATCGGATCTAATTCATTAGTCATGGCAATAATCTCTTTCAAAGATTTTAGGGGATATCTTTGGACCAGTTGCCAATTATATTTGTCTGCCCATGTTTGAGGATCTGCTTCTTCTAAAGTGAGAATATTACGAACGCCATGTAAAACCAATTTATTGCGATCGTGTCTGACCACAATGCGATTGTACGGGGTCATTAACTCAAACATAAAACAATAGTTTGTTTCTGTTGGCAACTGATAACTTAGTTCTTGCCAAACTCGCCAAAACAATTGTTTAAAACTATATTTAAAACCGCTAACTTCTCCCGCTGCATCTGCCATTCCACTAGACTGGACTTTCCATTTTCCTTGATAATAAAAAAGAGTCATCAAAGAACCATCTAGCTTCTCATACACTTTAGCTGTGTTCCAATTTAACTTGGGTGCGTGGCATTCCCCATAATTAAAAAACTTGTCGTAGGGATAAGAAATAATTTCCCAATTATTCGCTTCATCTAAAATAATCCCTCGACATTGCTGGACTATTTTTTCTCCCATCGGCGATTCTAATTGAGAATATTTAAGACAGACTAAATTATCAATCTCGCCGTGACGATTGACTTTGATGTTATATTCTTGAGCTAATTTCTCTAGCCCTTCGTTTCTCAAATAGTCTTGTAATTCCATTGCCAGTTTTACAGATTTTGCGTTCTGCAATTGATACCATATTAACTTGTAATTTTATTGTAGTATAAATATGATAATTTATTTAAGCGATCGCAAAATTAATTTTCAACTCAAAATTCACATACAACAGTATGTGGATGGTAAAAATAAAGACAAATTCATACAAATTGAAGCTAAAGCAATCATTTCAAGGCAATTGGAAAAACTACTGGGAATAGCCAGAATGTATGACTATTAATTGTCCTCGAGTAAAGCAGGAATACTGATCAAGCTAGCTGCTATAATTCCTGCGCTTGCCCCTATCCCCACATCTTTGACTCTTCGTTGAGCAGGTTCTACTAGCCAACAATCGCTATTTTAGTTACAGTTTTGAGCTTCTAATCGATATTTACTTTCCCCCGCAGCCATACCCACAACTGCCATGAGAAATATATATAAGTAAATTCTGGATAATATGGGTAATTTTTGAATTTTGCCAACTAAACTTATTTCTTTGCCTGGTACTGTTTGAGCTTTATAATTGCGATCAAAGTTCATCCGTTTTATAGCAAAAGTACAGATAAAGTGGATCAGACAATAAATTAACTGGCTTTAATGGTTAACGCTGTGATCTTTCTTACAAATAGAAAAAAGTCTATGAGGAAACATCAAATTTTGTTGATAAATTCAAAACAAAATTATCAAATAAATAGTCAAATATAGGGCAAACTCAGCTTGTGTATTCAAGACGATCGTCATAAATCAGCTTTTTCTTATATGCTCACCCAACAAAAGCCCCAAACTTGAGAATAACTGATTAATATTCGTTAACAAATTCCCCTATCGATCCTTAACTATTAGAGAATAATACTCAGGAAACCGCTGATGACAGCAAGCTGATAATATTCAGCCTGTCTTAATAGAAAAAAAAGTTAAGTATTAAAAATAATGGTAGACAGCCTTAAAAAACCACAGTTTGAGGAAGTACGCCCTGGAGTCAAATCTCCTGCGGAAGAAACTATTCTTACTCCTCGCTTTTATACAACAGACTTTGACGAGATGGCGAAAATGGATCTCTCGGTCAATGAAGATGAATTAAGAGCAATCTTAGAAGAGTTCCGTATTGACTATAATCGTCATCACTTTGTTAGAGACGAGCAGTTTCAAAAATCTTGGGATAGCATCAGTGGTGAAACTCGCAAAGTATTTATCGAATTTTTAGAACGCTCTTGTACGGCAGAATTTTCTGGATTCTTACTCTACAAAGAATTAGGTAGACGTTTAAAAGAGACAAATCCTTTGCTTGCAGAACTCTTTACCTTGATGTCTAGAGATGAAGCTCGTCATGCAGGTTTCTTGAACAAAGCACTATCTGACTTCAATCTTTCCTTAGACTTAGGATTTTTAACCAAAAGCCGCAAGTACACTTTCTTCAAGCCTAAGTTCATTTTCTATGCAACTTATCTTTCTGAGAAAATCGGCTACTGGCGTTACATCACCATATTCCGTCATTTAGAGAAACACCCCGAACACGAAATTTATCCCATCTTCAGTTATTTTGAAAACTGGTGTCAGGATGAAAATCGTCACGGAGACTTCTTTGATGCACTTATGAAGTCTCAACCTCAGTTTCTCAATGACTGGAAAGCAAGATTATGGAGTCGTTTCTTCTTGCTATCAGTATTCGCCACCATGTACTTGAACGATGTTCAACGAGCTGGTTTTTACGAGTCTTTAGGCTTGAATGCTAGAGAATACGATAAGTTTGTGATCAAACAGACTAATGAAACTGCTGGTAGAGTATTTCCTGTAGTTCTCAATGTAGACCATCCCGATTTTTACAACCGTTTAGAGAAATGTGTTGTCAATAACCAAAAATTAAGTGCGATAGCTGCTTCTAATGCACCAGCACCAATCAAGTTATTACAAAAATTACCTCATTATGTTTCTAACGGCGTGCAACTAATCAAAATGTATCTTGTTAAGCCAATACGTACTGATAATTTAGTTGGAACTGTTCGTTAAAAAAATAATTTTAAATATTCCAAAATTTTAGATGAAGTCCTGTTTTTTAGCAGGGCTTTTTTATTTGGTAACAAATCGAATTTAGTATGACTTCAAAATTAATACTAATTTAAATAGCGTGTAGAAAGTGCATAATACACTTCCTACAACGCTACGATCTGAACACTTCCCTAACAAAGTTAAAGTGCGCAGACTCTTTGTTATTACGAGAGAGTATGAAGATTTTATGCAGTTTCAAGTCACAATAGTTGAGATGTTGCCTATCAACAAATAGTTTTTTAAAGTCTATGAATAGGAATTATGAACAATGTCTTTCGGTTCATAGATTGAATTAGTACTAATTTTTTGCACATTGCGGTAGAAAAGCCCTAGCTTAAGCTAGACAGCGCGGCATTTCGGTTAATTGACAGTGAATTTGGTTAAACTACTCAAGAAAAAGCCTAACAAATGCAACAATGCACTATTTTTTGCGATCGCAAAACGATGATAAGTCAGACAATTGTTAATTACTAACAGTACTAATATTTTGTAAAACATCCCCAATAATTAATAATTAAATAGGGTCGACTGAGAGATAATACAAAGACAGCATACTGCCAATAAAATGACGCAAAAATTACAGCAAGGTCAAGTAATTGAACTTGAAATAACAGACCTCAATACCAGTGGTGAAGGAGTTGGAAGACATGAAGGAAAAGTAGTTTTTGTGCCTAATACGGTAACAGGCGATCGCCTAACTGCTAAAATAATTCAGTCAAAAGCAAAATTTGCGCGGGGAAAAATACATAGTCTATTAAACCCATCCGCCCACCGCATTCGTCCTCAATGTATTGTGGCTGATAAATGTGGTGGCTGTCAGTGGCAACACATCGATTCAGACTATCAAAGGCAAGCCAAAAGACAGCAGGTAATTCAAGCATTTCAGCGTATTGGTGGTTTTGAAGATATTCAAGTTCAGCCAATTTTGCACACTTCTGATGTTCTTAATTATCGCAATAAATCTACCTATCCCCTTGCTAGATCTGCTACTGGACAAGTCCAAGCTGGGTATTATCGTGCTGGTAGCCATAAGCTAGTCAATCTCAATCAATGTCCCATACAAGATGAGCGTCTACATCCTCTTCTCAAAGAAGTTAAACAGGATATTCAACAAAGAGGATGGTCAATTTATGATGAGGTTAAGCACCGAGGAAAATTACGCCATCTTTCCCTCAGAATTGGTAGTAATACGGGAGAAATGCTGTTAACTCTAATTACTACTAGTGAACAATTAGCAGGAATAGAAGAACAAGCCCAATTATGGTTGGATAAATATCCTGAATTGGTCGGAGTGTGTCTTAATATCAATCAAGGTCGTACTAATGCTATTTTAGGCAAGACCACATATGCAGTTGCAGGTAAACCCTATCTACGAGAAATATTTGCTGGTGTTGAATTACACATTGCCGCAGATACTTTTTTTCAAATCAACACTAGTGCAGCCGAACTTCTATTTGAAGCAGTTATCGAAAAACTTAACTTAACAGGAGAAGAAACTGTTGTTGATGCTTATTGTGGCATTGGCACTTTTAGTCTACCCCTAGCTAAAAAAGTAAAGCATGTAATAGGTATAGAAATTAATTCTGCCTCTATTAAGCAGGCTCAAAATAATGCAGCATTAAATAATATTAATAATACTATTTTTTATACAGGTAAAGTCAAAGACTATATCAATAAAATTGATTCTAGACCAGATATATTGCTGCTAGATCCGCCCAGAAAAGGATGCGATCCTCAAGTAATTAAAACTATTTTAGATATACAACCATCTTTTATTGTTTATATCAGTTGCAAACCCTCAACCTTAGCAAGGGACATCAAATTATTTTGCCAATCTAATTTTTACGAACCCAAATATATTCAACCAACAGATTTTTTTCCTCAAACTACTCATGTTGAATCCTGCGTAATATTACGCAAAAATTAGGTATTTATTTTGGCTTTTTTCATACTATTTGTAAATTTTAGTATAATTGATATGATATTAAATGTATGTAATTTTGAAACAATCTCAAAAAGCACTATGACTATATCTTTCGGATTGATTAATAGACTGGTGGAGCAGTATTTAAAAATTAAATTTTTTACATAGAAAAATGTAACTGCTGTTAACGTGCATTGCTAGCCAGTTTGCTAATGGCATACTAGATTAAACTAATGTAACTTTATCTGGGTAATCTTAGTCATTCATAACAAAGCAAACAGAAACTCAAAAGCTTGAGTTGAGAAATCCACAACAGTACAAACCATAAATGTTCAATCTAGAGGTATAAATTAGTGATTGCTATTCCTATTCCTTGGAGTACAAGCAAGTGGAGTACTATGAGCTTTACTTCAACCCTTTATCTCTGCCCTGTTCTCGACCTACTACTAGTTAGCGTACCTCCAGAATGGCAAGCAGAAGTAAGATTGGGATTACAGGAAGCTTTAGTAAATGCTGCCAAACATGGCAACAATCTCGATCCTAGTAAAACTATTGTTGTCAAATTTGCAGTTACAACTAGGGAATATTCTTGGATAATTGTCGATGAAGGTAATGGCTTTAACAAAAAACATAGCAGCCTAAGTCAATGCGATCGCGGGGTAATTACTCAGCTAGAAAATACAGAATCTAGTCCCAGGTTTGACCCCCAGTTGCCAAACGATGAGTCTGAGAATGGTCGAGGTTTTTCTATCCTACATCATGTTTTTGACTACGTACATTGGAATCGAGATGGTACAAAACTAACCTTGTCCAAACAAATAGCCAACACCAAGGCAAAACAGCCATCTATTTACTAAAAATGTCTAATTGAACTTCATTTCAAATACTTACAGCTATGGTGAACAAAGTTTGCTATACTTATTTACGCACTCAAATAGTGAGACGCGCTTAGATAGTAAATCTATTATCTTAGTTGGTGTGGCGACATAGCCAAGTGGTAAGGCAGTGGATTGCAAATCCATTATCCACCAGTTCGAATCTGGGTGTCGCCTTGGATAAATTCAATTTAGTATGATTTTCGATATACTGCTTTAGACGGCTTTGCCTCAGTGGGAACAAGCTGCATTTTGGGCAAACTAGAAATAGCATAATAAAGCTGTTCGGCAACCTTTTGATTGGCTGCCTCATTTAGATGAATAGGATCGATAAAGCTAGGGGAAGGATATTTCTCTGTTAGCTGATATAAGTCCAGTACTTTAATGTTTTTAGGAAAGGCTTTAGCTAGCTGTTGGGTAGCTTCAATCAATGTTGGATAGCTGTTTCTCACCTGCTTGATATAAGTTCTACCCAAATCCGTAGCAATCTTTCCTTCGGCATCAGTCAGTTGACTGGGGTTACGCCCCGTAATTTCAGGCTGCATTGCCACCACTAGAGGTATACGAGCTGCAGCACTAAGACTTAAAATCTGCTTTTGGCGATCGATGTAAAGATCTACTCTTTTTTGTAATTCTTCTTTATTTGGAGGTAAATAGTGAACTAGGTTAGAGGTTTTTTCGTATAAAACAAAATCTTGTTTATCATTCTTTTGTTTATTATTTAACCACTTATCTTGAGCTACTTTTGCCAAATAACTTTTATTTTCTATTGGCTCAATTACATGACTAACATAATCGACAAAACTAGTAGGTTGATTTTGTTCATCAGGATTGATTTGAGGAGATTGTACCGCTTCACGATCGCTTGTGAGCATGAAATCTTCATAGCCATCCAAAATAACTATTAGATCTGGTTTGTACTTGAGGATTTGCAGGGCAACTTGAGCAAGCTCGTTACCAGAGGCATAACCAGGCACAGCTGCATTAACAACGCGATAGTTTCCAGATTTTATTTTAGATGGCTTGGCTAGATATTTTTGTTTTTCTACCTTATCAAAGGGCAGGATATCTGGTTTATATAACTGGGGAGAAACTTTTTGTTGTTCTAAACGTTTTTGCAAACGTTGTTCTAAGTATTCGCTGATAGTGGCTTGATTGCTAGGACTACCATAGCCAAAAGCAGTCGAACCACCTAAGAGAAAAATTCTAATTTCGTCTTGGGGTTTGGCAAGAGGAATATTTTCGCGATCGCGAAAACCTGCGGAATTAATTTGCCAATGCTCATTTTCTTGACTGCCCAATAGCTGATAGCCTACAGATAGACTGGGTTTAGCCTTAAGAGTCGTGTCCTGATATGCTCTATCTCCATCAACTTCTTGTTTTACAAACTTCAATTTATAAGCATCAATAATATCCGATTTGGTGTTTGCCCTAGCAAACTGGCTTCTATCACCAGAAAGATCGACAAAAATACGAGTTAGAAGCTCTAATACTAGAAAAACTAGCATAAATGATGCTATTACCGAAAATAACGAAGAACGAGGACGCATTCTTTTACGATTAGTAAAAATCCTACGCTCTCTAGCTCTAGACTTAAACATAAAATTATCTTCCTATTACTTTTTCTTAGCTAACAATAAAAGTTACAAATATATAGGGTCAGATGTAGTTGCGGACAAGTCCTTACTACGGTAAATTGACGACATGAATATTATGAAAGAAAATCAACCAATCAAAGGTATTTGAAAGTATACACATCTCGTGAATTTTGACATATCTACTTTTAAAGTAAAATGTTTGTTTCATAAGTAGATACAATTAGCGATCTATAAAGTATTTATTTAGTATTTTTTAGTTATTCATGACCTATAAATTATTGTTTGTATGTTTGGGCAATATTTGTCGTTCGCCGTCAGCCGAAAATATTATGAACCGTTTGATCGAAGAAGCTGGTTTGACCGATAAAATTGTCTGTGATTCAGCAGGAACTTCGGGATATCATGTCGGCGCGCCACCAGATCGGAGAATGAATGCTGCTGCAATCAAACGAGGGCTTGAATTACAAGGTAAATCTCGTAAACTTACCCCTTCAGATTTACAGCAATTTGACCTGATCTTAGCTATGGATCGCGAAAATTACCAGGACATTTTGTATTTAGATCGAGAAGGAAAATACGAAAATAAAGTTTATTTGATGTGCGATTTTGCTACCAATAAAACTGATAAGGAAGTTCCCGATCCTTATTATGGAGGACAAGATGGCTTTGATTATGTGATAGATCTTTTATTTGATGCTTGTTCGGGTTTGCTAGATAGTGTAGTCAATTCCGAATCATATCAGGCAAAAATTTGAAACAATATAATTTGTAATCAAACAATCTTTGATAGTTAATAGAACTATATTTGCTCTAGTAGCTAATTTACTTTGTCAAGAATTATCTTTATAGTTATATAAAAATGAAATGAATCGATTCAATTTAAACGTCTTTAAAGAGTTTTGGTCTTTAGCAAAACGTTATTGGTTAGGAGATGAAAAAAAAGGAGCCTTAGCTTTGCTAGGCTTGCTATTTATTTTACTTGTTGCGTATACTCAACTTAGCGTTTTATTGAATCAGCAACAAGGCGATATTATATCTTCTCTCTCTGCTAAAGATAGCGATCGGTTCTGGAATACTATCAGAACCTTTTTTATTATTTTAGTTATTTATGTACCCCTGTTTGCTGGTTTTCGCTATGTCCAAAATATACTAGGAAATTATTGGCGCAGATGGTTAACCAGTCATTTCCTTGATCGCTATTTTAGCCAGCGAGCTTTTTATGAGTTGGGTAATTTCGATAATGATATTGATAATCCAGACCAGCGAATTGCTGAAGATATTAAAGGATTTACCGTAGATTCTCTCAGCTTTTTGTTATCTCTGGTTAGCTCTGTTTTTCAAGTAATTGCCTTTAGTTTGGCACTTTGGAAAATTTCACAGAATTTAGTTTATATTTTAGTTTTATACTCTTTTATTGGTACGGTTGTTGTAGTTGGTGTATATGGTAGAAAGCTAGTAAAAATTAATTTAAATCAAATTAAAAAAGAAGCAAACTTTCGTTTTGGCTTGGTTAGAATTAGAGAAAACTCCGAATCTATTGCTTTTTATCAAGGAGAAACACAAGAAAAACAAAATCTCAAACGTAAATTTAATAAAGCTTTTGAAAACTATAATTTATTGGTTTTATGGGAGCAAATATATTTAGGTTTGTTTACCCACGCTTATGACTTTTTTCCTTATATCTTGCCTTCTATTATTATTGCGCCTCAAGTTCTTAATGGTAATTTAGAAGTAGGAAAAGTCACAGAAGCAGCAGGTGCTTTTGCAGTGATATTTCGTTCTCTAAACTTTATTGTACAAAGATTCCAATCTTTAACAGCATTTGCGGCTAGTGTCGATCGCCTTTCTACTCTAGATAGTTATGTAGATGAACCCAGAGTAGTTGCAGATAAAGACATTTTAGAATGTCCTACTATTAGCACTATCAAACAGGACAAAATAGCTTTAAAGAAAGTCACTTTACAAACTCCTAACTATAAAAGAACTTTAGTCAAAGATTTATCAATCGATTTAGCCACTGGTCAGGGTTTGCTAATTATGGGTGCTAGTGGCTGTGGCAAAAGCTCTTTGTTAAGAGCGATCGCAGGTTTGTGGAATTCTGGCACAGGAGCAATATATCGTCCAGACTTATCGCAAATGCTGTTTCTTCCCCAGAAACCATATATGATTTTGGGTACTCTACGCAATCAGCTTGCCTATCCCAAGGACGATTTAGATGTTTCTGAATCCGAGATAGAACATGCTTTAAACGCTGTTAATTTGCCCGATTTAGTAGAGATTTCTGGAGGTCTGGACATAGAGAAAGACTGGGATGATGTATTGTCCCTAGGAGAGCAACAAAGGCTAGCATTTGCCAGAATTTTGATCAACAAACCAAAATACGTAATTTTAGACGAGGCAACTAGTGCTTTAGACATTAAAAATGAAGCCAGTTTGTATCAGCACTTGGTTCAAAATCAAACTACTTTAGTCAGCGTTGGTCATCGTCCTTCCCTAATTGATTATCATGATTACGTACTAGAGATTGAAGACCAAGCAAATTGGAAAATATTAGAGTCAAATGACTTTGATACTAAATAACCAAATTTAGTTTATATTCAATAACTAAATAGACTATCTATCCATAGAATTTTTCTATAGTAATTATTGTCTTTATCATATTTTCTCGAAGGTCATAAAAACCTATAATAATTGAGCAAGATTTAACGATAAAGAGAGAAATTCTTATGGCGCGGATGTATTACGATGAAGATGCCAATCTCGACCTGTTAAAAGACAAGACAGTGGCAATCATTGGCTATGGTTCTCAGGGACATGCTCACGCTCTTAATCTCAAGGATAGTGGTGTGAATGTGATTGTTGGTTTATATCCATCTAGTAAGTCAAAAGCCAAAGCAGAAGCCGATGGATTGACCGTTCATCCTGTAGATGAAGCAGCAAAAGCAGCAGATCTGATCATGATTTTGCTACCCGATGAAGTTCAAAGACAAGTTTATACCGAACAGATTGCACCCCATTTAACTGACTGTAAAATATTAGCTTTTGCTCATGGATTTAATATTCACTTTGGTCAAATCATGCCTCCTAGTACCGTGGATGTAATAATGGTGGCACCAAAAGGCCCTGGACATCTCGTAAGACGTACTTATACCCAAGGGCAGGGTGTACCTTGCTTATTTGCGGTATATCAAGATGCTACTGGTCAAGCACGCGATCGCGCTATGGCATATGCTAAAGGCGTAGGTGGGACAAGAGCAGGTATTTTAGAAACTAGTTTTAGAGAAGAAACTGAA
>CAKZYI010000225.1 GCA_937884735.1 uncultured Pleurocapsa sp. | reverse complement strand
GCTGACGTTGTTTTCCATCATCAACTATCGGTTTAATTAATTGCTTGACTAGATAAAAGCGGTTTTCTTTAATGGCTTGGGATACATTGGCAATATGCCCCATCTGAGCCTGCTGTAGATCTAGCTCTTGATTGTTGTTTTCAGCAACATAAACCCTGCCCCTACCCAAATTTTTGGCTTGATAACAGGCGAGATCGGCGCGACTCAAAAGCTCATCAGCATCAGTAGATGCTCCATAAATGCCTACTAGACCAATGCTAACCCCGACGTCAAATTCAACATTTTCCCACTTGAGACGATAGTTAGTGATGGCATTGATTAGCTGTTCGCATACTTGCTCTGCTTCTTTAATGGAACATCCTTCTAACAATAATCCAAATTCATCTCCTCCCAATCTACCCAAAGTATCTTCTTTGCGAATCATATTTTGCAACAGTTGAGCTAATTCTGATAGTAAGCGATCGCCTACTAAATGTCCTGCTGTATCGTTAACTATTTTGAAGCGATCTAGATCTAAATAACAAAGAACTGATTCTGTTTTGTACTTAATGGCTTTTTGGACAGAATTCCTGAGCTTTTCGTTAAATTCACGGCGATTTAATAAACCTGTTAGGTCATCATAGGTAGCTTGATAGGCAATTTTTTTGTAAAGATTTTGTTCTGCGGTAATTTCTTGTTTGACTCCACGATATCCCTGAAACTTATTGTTTTGGTCGTACAGAGGATTACCGTTTATCTTAAAAATTCTGACTCCATCGTTTGTATCCCGTAAGCTAAAAGTAAAATTTTTGAAAGGCTTTTGAGCTTGTGTTATTTGTTTAAAAAGCTCCCAATCAACATCTAGTCTGGAACTATCACGATGGAAATCAAGAGGATGATGACCCAACAGATCCGCAGGTTTTAGACCGCATAGATCTTTAACATCACCTGATATATAAGAATATCTAAGCTGTTCGTCTAACTCCCAAAAGACATTTGCTCCCGCCCGTGCCAAATCTTTGTATCTTTGCTCATTTTCTTGAAGAGTCTTACTTGCTATTGCCCGTCTTCTAATTTTTTCTATTAGTAAAACAATTGTCAAAAAACTACAAAGAAGACCAAGGGCTGTAATTAAGACGTAAGTTTTGTACTTAACATAAAAAGGTGGCTCAACATAGAGTAGTTCGCTATCTTTGGGTAACAACTCTAGCTTGATGTTGTAGTGAAGTAGCTGTCGATAATCGAAAACCCAGCGATTTTTTCCTGTCATCACAGGTCCTATTTCGTCTGGTCTTGCTCCTTCCAATATTTCTTGAGCAAGTTCTACTGCTTGTCTAGAATGATATTGGCGATCAAAGATTTTTCCGCCAACGGCACCTTCTCCCAAACGTATTTCGTCTTCAACATAAATTGGGTTAGGTATGCGATCTTGTAAGATCTTAATATCTTCTATAGGATCGACCAAGGATTTTTGAGGATCGTTTCGACGGAGCTGTCCCAAAAGTAAAACTGGTATGTGGTCAGGATATTTACCCAAACGCTCTCTAATATCAGCGACCACCAAATCATTGACCAACTCTACCTCTAAAGGGCGACCAGGCAGTTGTTTTACCTTTTCAATGTAATCCAAGTTTGCCCGACCTGCCTGTGTCGAATCATTGACTATAATCACCGTGTTAGTCCACATTTGTCTGGTAGCTTCTAGGACAGTTTCTACCACTTCGTAATTTTCAATCACTCCTGTTAGCCAGGGAGTATCAAGTAGCTCTTGTCTTAAGTTTTTGATTACCAAAAATACAACGGGAATATCCGTAAAAAAGCGATCGCGCTGCTGCAAGATTAGCTCTAAACTAGGCTCGTCAACGGTCATCAGTAGATCAATCGGTATTCGAGCGTATTTTTTATTGATGTAGTCGACAAATTCTTGTTGATGTTCTAGCCCTGGATGACGCTTACTGTCTAGAAATTCGTGGAATACTTTACTTTCATCGTTAATTTCGGCAAATCCCTGATTTATGCCGTCCTGTTTCTGTTTTGCCCAAGACAATTCTGAATGATGAGAATGAATAACTAAGATATTGTCCTCTGCTTTGACTGGAGTAATACCGAAGCTAAGACATAGGAGACTATAGAACAGTAGATGACTTGGCTTAGTTAACCAAGAATCAATCGCGGTAAATATGTTAGCCAGCAATTTACGATTTTGGGACATCAATATATGAGGATCATTATTATGCTTATAAGCTACCTGAATCCAACAAAATGTTCCAGGTAAATATATTTAAGATTATTTCACTATTACTCATAATATATGAGGGTTTTAAAACCAAGCTATTTACTAGTAGGTAGTAAAGGCTCAGAAGCTCAATATAATTATGGAGCGTTTGAGCTGTTTGATTCAACTTTTTAAATTTTACACGAAGGGTTTAATTGCGTACAAATACCCAAACAACGATTACTTTAAAAATAATTGGTTTGACAAAATACATATTTTTATCAACTCAAAACAATCTTTGGCACTATTTTTATGATCAACTGTATTTTTACTTATAAATAGAAGTAATTTAGCCTTTAAAAACTAGGTTATTTTAAACTTATTTTATCTAAAAATTACAATAAAAATAAGGCTTTTCAAGAACTGAAAGAATATAATTGTAGATAAAGCACATTATAAAAAATAACTTTAAACAATGCAGGATAATGAAAAAACATCAGAAAAATAAATTTGTAATATCTTCTTGTTCAACATTTCTACTGTCTTTATCTTTACTTGGAACTATTTCAACAGGAGTGGAAGCTCAAAACAAATCTATTTATACTAATAAGAAAAATCAGGTTACTTTTGAACCGCCAAGAGGAGATAAGCCTCAACAAACTGCTGGAGGAGCATCTCGTGGAGGACAATGTTTGTCAGACTCGAAGGAAGCAAATTCGCCCATAATTCCTTTATTGCCAACTAACAGTCCAGCATTAACGGTAAAATCTCATCCGACTTTGTTGGTTTATGTTCCTGAAACATCAGCGACTGAAGCCTATTTTGCCGTAAGAGATAACAATGAAGAGTACGATTATCAAACCATCCTGCCTATTGGTGATAGTGAAGGAATTATTAGTTTGACCCTACCCCAAGATGCACCCGATCTAGATATGAATCAAGATTATCAATGGTCTTTGGTTTTAATGTGTGATGGCAAACTTAGACCCGATAGTCCAGTGGTAAAAGGGAATATAAAACGAGTAGCTACTAATAACTATATGAGCCAAAAATTGACTCAAGCAGGTTTATTAGAAAGCGCGGCTATTTATGGAAAGGCAGGTATCTGGTACGACACAGTTGCTAGCTTGGCAGAATTAAAAACTACTAAACCTAACAGCGATTATGTATCTAATAATTGGGAAAATTTATTAAAAACAGTTGGCTTAGAAAGAGTGGCACAAGCTAAATTTGTCGAGTAAATTGGAAAACGAATAATTAGAAGTTGCAAAATACTTATGTATTGTCTTGAAATGCAATTTCTAATTAAGTTTTTATTACAATACAAATTATTAGGATAAAGTTCTTTGGCTTGGTCAACCCTAATACAAAAAATTAAACAGCTAAGAGCAGTCAGTGTTATCTCTGCTGGTGTTGCAGGGTTGGCGATCGCTGGAAGTTTAACTGGCGTTTACCAGACCCTGGAATGGTCTATTTTGGATCGATGGTTTCAGATACGTCCTGTCGAAACAAAAGACTCTCGCATTGTAGTAGTAGAAATTACAGAATCGGACATCGGCTAATTAGGAGAATGCCCTGTTTCCGATGGCATATTAGCTCAACTTCTTGTGCAAATTCGAGAGCAGCAACCAAGAGTAATTGGCTTAGATATTTACCGCGACATCAAACATGGAGATGGGGTGGGACAAGAGAAATTAGTTCGAGTTTTTGATTCTACGCCCAATTTAATTGGAGTCAAAAAAGCGATCGGCGAAGTTGTCCCACCTCCTACCATTTTGGATGAGAAGGGTCAGATAGGAATGGCGGATTTAGTGTGGGACAAGGATGGAAAGATTCGTCGGGCATTAATTTCTGCGGAATTTAAAGATGGTGATATTGTTCTGGGGCTTGGTGCAATAACCAGTCTGATGTTTCTCGAACAAGAAGACATTTTACTTGAAGATAGTAAAGAGCCGTCTTCAAGCAAAGTTCTGGGAAAAGCAACTATTCAGGCTCTAAAAACAAACACAGGTGCTTATGTTGATGTTGATGCTGATGGTTATCAAACATTGATCAACTATCGGGGTGCAAAAGAAAGCTTTTTACACACATCTTTGACAGACGTATTGGCAGGGAATATTCCCCAAGATTTATTTCGCGATCGCTTAGTCTTAATTGGTACGACAGCACCTAGTCTCAACGATTTTTTTTATACTCCTTATAATGGCAATTCTGAGTTTTCTCAGATGGCTGGGGTCTATATTCATGCCAATATTGCCAGTCAAATGATAGCAGGAGCATTAGATGAAAGAGCTATGTTCAAGGGCATCAATGAAACGGCAGAGTGGCTTTGGATTTTAAGCTGGTCATTTGTTGGAGGTAGCTTGAGTCTAGCTTTATTCAAGATGGACTTGTTGCAAAAGAATTCTTTTAATTCACTCAAGCTTTCTTTTGTTGGGATTTTTGTACCTATTAGTATACTTTTTGGCAGTAGCTACATATTATTTTTATTTGGTTGGTGGTTACCGACTTTTGCTCCCTTAATAGCTTTAATTGGTGCTAACTTGAGCGTCGCTGGATATTACCATCAAAATCAAAAAAGGATTGCTTTTACTGATGGCTTAACCAAAATTGCCAACCGTCGCTTTTTTGATCGCTATCTCGAACAACAATGGTCAAAAAGCCAGCGAGAAAAGAAGGATTTGGCAGTAATTTTGTGCGATGTAGATTTTTTTAAAGTTTATAATGATACTTATGGTCATCAAGAAGGTGATTTTTGTCTACAAAAAGTAGCTCTAGCTTTGAGCAGTTCGGTACGTAGTGTTGATTTAGCTGCCCGTTATGGTGGAGAGGAATTTGTAGTGGTCTTACCAGATAGCAATGCGAAAACTGCATTTATAGTTGCAGAACGCATTCGTTCTAAATTGAAAGGTATGCAAATACCTCATGCTGGTTCAAAGGCTGGCGATTATGTCAGCATTAGCATGGGAATTGCCAGTTTGTATCATAATGATGTTATTTCCTGCGAAGAACTGCTGACTGCTGCTGATAAAGCGTTGTATCAAGCCAAAAAAGAAGGTCGCGATCGCTCTGTAATCAGTTAGAAAAAAGCCAAGTGAGAATTATGACTTACTTGATATTAATAATATTAAAGTATTTTTATTTATTTTGATGCTTCTGCCAAACTGGTAAATCTTGGGGATAATCTACATCCGATAAAGTAGTAAGGTATTGAACATTAAGGTTCAATTTATTGGCGATCGCTTTTGTTTGTTCTAACACTATTTTTGTTCCCCAATCTATGTTTTGAAACAGTTGCGGAATTGGTTTTTGCATACCAATTAAATAGTAGCCTCCATCTTCAGCTACTCCTAAAACTAATTCTTTTTGATACAATGAATCGAAAGCATTATTAAGTATTTCTAAATTAATATCGGGACAGTCGATACCAATAGTCACTACTCTTTGATTATGAACATTAAATGCTTGTTGAAAAGATGAGTTCATTTTATTTCCTAAGTCACCAACAGCTTGAGGAATATAGTTGATGTCCTGTCCTAACCAATCGGACATTAGTTGTTTATTTCCTCCTGTAAAATGAACTTCTATCTGAATATTACGAGAATTTCTTAGCTGTTTGGCTGTCTTCAAGGTATGCTCTGTCATTTTACGCTGTAAATCTGCTGCACCTGACGCACCAAGAGCAGGAATCATGCGAGTTTTGGTTTTCCCAGGTTCAGGATAACGACTATAAATAATTAGAGTTTCAGTCATTCAGTTATCAGTTGCTTGATATTTTTCGTTCTTTTTCCATTGACTGTAGGGATATTTAATTAAACTGGAATTGAAGTATTTTATATCGTTTACTTCTCTGTCAATCCAACGAGGAATATCGATCGCTTGGTTTTCGTTTTCAAGCTCTACTTCGGCAACAATCAATCCTTTGTTTTCCCCTAAAAAGTCATCTACTTCCCAAGTTAAATTGCCATAATTTATTGTATATCTAATCTTTTCAATTAAAGGTTTTAAACACAAAGTTTCTAGCATTTGTCGGGCATCTTGGACGGGTATGGGATATTCGAATTCTGAGCGTGTATATCCTTCAGTTTTGCTTTTAATTGTTAAATATCCTTGGCTGCCTACTGTTCTCAATCTAACAGTAGTTCCGTTGTCAGTTGGTATATAACCTTGACAATATTTTGCACCTATTTCTGGAGAATTTTGCAACAGTTCTTGTAAATGCGATCGCCATTTTTCGGTTTTAACTAAATACTTTCGCTCAATCTCTGTTCCCATTGATAATTATGATGATTTAAAAACTAAAGATATTTTACAACCGCTGACAATTTTAACAGCATCAAGACCGTACTTGATTAAAATTAAATATTAAATTGATTGGGGTATAAGAATTGAAAAAAGTCGAAGCAATTATTCATTCTCATAAACTAGATGATGTCAAATCAAGCCTTATTTCTGTTGGTGTAATTGGTATGACAATATCCGAAGTTAAAGGCTATGGACACAGAAAAGGTGCATCTGCTCGTTATCGTGGTAACGAATATCGGGTAGATTTCAGTAGCAAAATTAGAATTGAAGCCATTATTGAAGATGAAATGGCAGATTTGGTAGTAAAACAAGTATCTCTTGCTGCCCGTACAGGAGAGATTGGAGATGGTAAAATTTTTGTTTCTGAAGTTAGTCAAACTATTAGAATTAGAACCGAAGAAACAGGAATAACAGCTATTTAAACTATCAGTAAACACAACTTAAGTAGATATTAAAACCTTCTTAACTTATAGAACATAAGCTAACAACTGTATCTAGGGCGTTTGCTTGTGTTTTTGAAGAAATGCGCTTAATTTAGAGGCAGGTTTCTATTCTTAATTGGCAAACTCCTAATGCGATCACTTGGATGCAGTTTTTAATCGAAATTAAGAGAAAGCGGCAAAAAATATTCAATATATCCAAAGCTTAACCAATTCCTCACGTTCTGTTTACTTTCCTTATTTAACGTGGAAAATAAGACGGTCACATTGCTCAACAACTTATTGAATTTATGCTATTGAATCAGAAGTTAAGCTCCAATTTAGGTTTAAAAGGGAAAGATAGTGAAATACCTTTACAGCAGTTTGAAAAGGGAGAAGAGATAACTGTTTTAGATTCAACTATTTGGCAAGTTTACCGAGGTGTTGTGCAGCTAAGTAGAGTACAGCAAGATGGCAGCGAGATTGTTTTAGGGTGGGCTACTGCTAACGGAACTTTTGGTACTTATTTAGATACTTCATCCGAGGTATACCGTGCTGTGGCTTTGACAGATGTATATGCCCGACCCTATCTATCTCAAGATTTAATCAGACACCCCTTGTTGGCAAGACAATTTTTGACTCAGTTTAGCGATCGCCTGATAAAATCAGAGCAGTTACTATCTATTATTGCAATCAAAAGAATTGAAGAACGTTTTACCCAGCTACTTCTGATGCTCAAACAAGATATGGGACAACGAGTAGATAACGGTATCAAATTGCAGGTGCGCTTTACCCACCAGCAACTTGCAGAGGCGATTTGCACCACTAGAGTAACAATTACCCGCATCATGGGAGATTTCCAAAATAGAAATTTAATCTATTTGGATAGAGATAAACATATTGTATGTACAAATCTTTAATAGTAATTAGCCATTTGTGAAAAGTTCAGCTAATTTGCTGATAATCAACTGTACGCCCCCGCATAGCGTGGCAGGCCTCTTTTGGAGGCTTTGGGTGGTACTCCGCTCTGTAATAGTGTTTTATATTTTACGCTTGATGTGAATTACCTTCGTTCTAATTTACTGGTTTTTAGCTGCACGCCCTGAAGGGGCGAAGTACGGCACTAAAGTGCCATCGCTCCGGAGCAGCTCAGAGGCTCTCGCCTCTATTTTAGCGACGCTTTCAAAGCTTCGCTTTGTGCGCTCTTAGCTTTTAGCTTTTGAGAAAACCTAAAGATTTTAGTTTTTTAGCTAAAGAGACAGCAAAATCTCATCTTTAAAGAACGTATTCAAAGGATTTTCTGATTTTTTAATTCACATTATACGTATTTTTGATGTAAATATAGATTCTAGTAAAGTCTTCGAGCGAGCGTCAAAACAAAGGGTAAAAGATCGCAGTTACCTCTGTTACTTATTACTTATTAATGATTCTATCCTGAGCCAGAAGAAATACTAAAGCGATCGCTTTAAACTTATTAAAAAGTGGAATTTATTGGCAACAAAATGGATAAGATTCAACAGTTAAAAAATCTTAAGAGAATTCGCAAAATAGCTAAGTTATTGGATACGGCTATTGGCATTCCTGGTACAAAAATTCGCTTTGGATTAGAACCCATACTAGGGCTAATTCCTGGTGGTGGAGATTTGATTACTGCACTTATTTCTGCCTACAGTATTTACTTGGCTACTAGTTTTGGACTAGAGAAATCAGAAATATTCAAAATGGTCAAAAACGTTGCGATCGACACAGCTTTAGGTTCTGTTCCTATTGTCGGTGATATTTTTGATGCCTATTTTAAATCTAATATTCGCAATTTAGAAATATTGGAAAATCATATTGCTAAAACTGAGGCTGAAAGTGAAACTGCCGAGATATTAGAATTGACTCCAGCAGCTAATTAAAATCAATCATTGGAAAGATTAAAAATATCAATCTTTGTGCGAACATGGCAAGCGTAATCAATATTTTTTTTAAATATGCTTCAAGGAATAGAATTAATCAACTGTGCCAAAGCAAGTGCAAAACAAGGTAGCGCAGTAGCAGCTAAAAATTGCGGTTATGATAATAACATTGGTTTATTTATTGAAAATTTAAATAAAGCCTGCCAACAAATTGGCGTTGATATTAATGAGTTAAATGATTTGATTACAGATCAACAAATAGCAAAAGAAAGCAGAAAGGTACTAGAAATATCTCCCGATACAGTGTCGGATTTATAATGTATTGTACTGGTGTTTTTAGGCACAAAAACCTTTTTTACGGATATGCCATGGAATAGTGAAGGCGAGTTTTGTAATGAGACTTCGCCTTTATTTTTATGCAATTATTATTAAAGCAAATTGCTATTAAAAGCTATGTCTTTATTTTACTCTTAAAATAATCCATACCGCATGAATTATTCCAGGCAAATATCCTAGTATGGTAAGTAAAACGTTGATAAAAAACTGTTTGCTAAGTCCTACCTGTAAGAAAACGCCTAAAGGTGGCAAGAAAATAGCGCAAATAAGTCTAATAATATCCATTTTTAAGATCCTTTGATTATTTTTTCACCTAGAACTGCGATCGTAGATTATCTTTACTAAAAGCCATTCATAATTCCAACTTAGCAACAATAAGTTGATTGCTAATCTAACTTAGGTAAGAAATTTAAAACGTATATACTAACTATTATCTATCTGACGATATAGTCATTCCAATCGTGTTATGTGTATTCGATTCAATCTAGGTAGTCGCAACGGCTTGTCGATCTAATTCAACAGAATCCTCATCAATACGATCTATGTATACTTCCATATTGTTTAACTGCACTCCACCAAATACAGTAGCAAATGCCGTATCTGCTGCATCTCTTCCTGTACCAATACGTACCAAACCTTCTTCTGGTGCAAGACGAGTAGCATCAAACAAATACCACCTGTTGCTTAGATAGGCTTCAAAACAAGCATGGAAATCGGGCGGCTGTAGCTGCCAAGCATATGCCGATACAAATCTTGCAGGGATATTCAAAGCACGGCAAAAAGCAACTCCCAAATGAGCAAAATCTCGGCATACTCCCGCCCTCTCAGTTACAATATCATGAGCCGAAGTGTGGGCATCGCTGCTACCAGACATGTAGGTAACTTTATTATAAATCCAGTCGCAAATAGCCTGTACTTTGAGATAACCAGGTTGACAGTCGCCAAATTCATCCTGTGCAAATTTTATCAGGCGATCGCTTTGACAATAACGGGATGGATACAGATAATGAATAATGTCCAAAGGTATCTCTGCTGGTGCAATTTCTTGAAGATCTTGTTTACGATTTGTATCGTGATGTAGCTCTACTTTTGCCTGATAAGAAATTGCTAATTTCCCCTCTGGTACGGTTAGACGTAGATAGCTACTTTCTATATGGGGATGAATATATTCTTCGACCTGACAATCTGGAGTAATTGCCAAATTGCTATCCAAAACTTGCTGGTACTTATTCTCGATCGCACGTATGTTAAAAATAATAGTAGTGAGGCTCGATATGTCGTAATCTAGTTCGCATCCAACTTGGAATTTCATGGGAATTAGGATTATGTAAGCTAGTAGAAGCCTTCTTGGAATTTCATGGGAATTAGGATTATGTAAGCTAGTAGAAGCCTTTTATAAAAAGCCCCTACACAAAATTATTATTGAACTATTATTGAACGAATACTTGGGCTTCGTATTCAGGCAAGTCGATCATTATTTGCCCGTTCCCCGCCTCTAAATCGTAGTTACCAGTCCACTCATGCCAAGTACCATCCGCGGGGAAATTAGGCACAGCGTAGCCAGCCAAAAACTGATCTGAGAAGTTAGCCACCACTACTATACGAGAACCTTCATCATTCCAACGGACATAGGCAATTACCTTTGATTTTGAATCTTCATGAAAGAATTCAATATTTTCTGTATATAGTGCGTGGTTATTTTTCCGCAGGTTAATCAAACCTTTGTAATGAGCAAATAGGTGCTGGTTAAGATCTCCTGCCAACAAAGTCCAGTCAATTTTGCTAGCCTCTTGGTTTAAAGGATTATAGTCGCCAAACTCCTGACCCATCCACATCATGGGAATACCCACAGCAGTCATCATCAATACTGCGCCAAGCTTAACTCTTTTAAAAGCAGCTTCGCCGACAATACCGCGATTACCCACCTCCACCATGCCTCTTTTGTGGTCGTGATTGCTAAGATAGTTAACTACGTTGGTTGCACCCATAAAGCCATCACGTTTGCAGTCAATCATGCTTTTTAACTCTTCTGCATCATAGCGATCACCACAAATTTGCGCTGTTACGTTAGCATAGAAGCTGTAGTGCCAACAGCCATCCATAGGACCATCAATATTGGTGATGGAAGGATCTTCAGGAATATTTTCAGCAATATTTATGAAAGGCTTTAGTCCCGCTTCTTCTTTGGCTTTATTAACTATCCAATGCAAGAAATCGTAGTTATTAATTTGTCTGGTTGCATCATAGCGAATACCATCAATATGATATTCATTAATCCAGAAACTTAC